>JBOHHD010000782.1:0-9607 GCA_050700515.1 Pseudonocardiaceae bacterium | reverse complement strand
CCCCGGGGCCAGGTCGAACAAGGCCCGCAGCGCGGCGTGCACCACGGCTCCGAGCGTGCTGTGCGCCCAGGCGCCGCCGCGGGCGGGCGCAGGCCGGTCCAAATAGGCCATCCGGTAGCGGCGACGGCAGCCGGTCCACGTCGTGAGCTTGGCGGGCGTCACGCGCATCAGGGGGCGAGGCAGGCCACCCAGGTCCAACTGTCCCTGCGTTTGGCGTCCCATCGCCCATACCGTACTCACCCGTCCGGGCACCCCCTGGCCCAGCTGGACCCAACCTGGCTCAGCCGGACACCACCGGGACACCGTCCGGCGCCGCCAGCGCCTCGATCCGCTCCAGCACCTGCGGGTCGGTGGTCTCCTGACCCAGGCGTAGCGTCTTGTTGGCGCCGTGGTAATCGCTCGATCCAGTGACCAGCAGATCCAGCCCGGCGGCGAGGTCGCGCAGCGCTGCACGATCGTCCTCGGCGTGGTCGGGATGGTCCACCTCCACCCCGGCGAGCCCGGCACCGGCCAGTTCGACGATCACTTCGGGGCGCAGCACCGGGCCCCGGCGCCGGGCGAACGGATGCGCCAGCACCGGGACCCCGCCTGCGGCGCGGACCATCCGGACCGCGACCACCACGTCGGTGTCGGCGCGGCCGGTGTAGTACGGGCCGGTGGGGCTCAGGTAGTGGTCGAACGCCTCACCCACACTGCCGACCACACCGGCCGATACCAGCGCCCTGGCCAGGTGTGGCCGGCCGGCCGGAGCTTCCGGCGCCAAGCCGGCGAGCAGGACGGCGGGGTCCACCGGAACCCCGTCAGCGGCCATTCGCTGCGCCATCGCCTGCAGCCGACTTCGCCGTTCCTCGCGCAGGCGCGCCTGCTCGGCCGTGATCGCCGCCGAGGTGGGGTCGAACAGATAACCGAGCAGGTGCACCGAGACCTGCCCACCCAGGCCGTCGGGCGCAAGGCAGGAGAACTCCGCCCCGCGGACCAGCCGCAGACCTGCAGGCAACGCCTCGACGGCCTCGGCCCACCCAGCGGTGGTGTCGTGGTCGGTCAGCGCGACGGTACCGAGGTCGGCCGCAGCGGCAGCCGCGACCAGCGCGGCGGGGGAGTCCGTGCCGTCCGAGGCGGTGGAGTGGGCATGCAGGTCGATGCGCACGTCCGGGGTGGGGCTCAGCGCCGCCGGGCTCGGACCCGTGGCGGTGCCAGCGAGGGCTTGCGGGCCTCCCCCTTCTCCCCGAAGATCAGCTGGGAGATCGCGTTGTAGACCTCCTCGGGCCTGGGCAGGAACGGGATCCGTTCAAGATCCTGCTTCTGCCCGGCCGATTCCACCCGCAGCGTCCCGTAGCCGAGCAGGCGACCGATCAGCGGCCGGGTGTAGCTCATGTCGGTCACCTTGGTGATCGGCATCAGGGAGATCTTCGTCTCGATGATCCCGCTGGTGGCCATGAACCGCTTGTCGGTGACGATGAGGCGTTCCACCCACCACTCCACCACCTCGTAGGCGAATCGCCCCACGGCTATCAACGCGATGTACCAGAGCGCCGTGTGCACGATCTCGAACCCGTCGCCAGCGGCCGCGATCACGTAGGACAGCCCCATCGCCGCGATCAGGATCCCCACGGTCTCCAGGATCACCCGGGTCAACACGGCCCAGTGCTTGCGCACCCGGATCACCCGGCGCTCGGTGGGGAGGAGGTAGTCGTCGGGATCCCGTGGACCGAGCATGTGGCGGACCTTCCGTTAGGCGAACAGCTGCTGCAAGAACGTGATGACAGCTTCGGCCAGGTTCTGCAGCTGCGCGATCCCGCCGCGTACGGTCGCCGCGGCCTGCGTCGGATCGCGGAATAAGTAGAACAGCACCAAGGCGATCACGATCCACGTGAGGTACTTCTTGGTACTCGGCTTCACCGGTCATCCTTGTCTTGTTGCCGCTACGGACTGGTTTGCGCAACTGTTCTACCGCACTCCGTTATCGTCCACAGTGTTGTACCGCACTTGGCCGGGCAGCGGCTAGAGACACGCGTGGGGGACTAGGTTGGTGCGGATGGCGCAGCGACATGACCGGGCCGTTCCCTGTGTCGGAGCGGTGGTATTCGATCATCGAGGACGATTGCTGCTGGTCAAGAGGGTCAATGAGCCCGGAAAGGGAGGCTGGTCGCTGCCCGGCGGCCGGATCGAGGCCGGTGAGACCGCTCACCAGGCCGTGTCTCGCGAGGTGGCCGAGGAGACGGGGCTGGATGTCGAGGCCACCGCTTACCTGGGAAATGTGCAGTGTCCGGCGCCTGGTGGCGCGGTCTTCGACATCCAGGACTACAGCTGCCGGGTGCTGGGGGGGACGCTGCGAGCGGGCGACGACGCCGACGCCGCGCGCTGGTGCGACGCGGCCGCCTTGGCGCTGCTGCCCGTGGTGGACGGGCTCATCGAGGCTCTCACCGAGTGGGACGCCCTGCCTCGCTGATGCCCACCGGCCCGGGAACCTCGCCATGCCGGAGCCCCTCAGCGCAGAGGTTGCGGGCGGCCGGGTTGCTCGCCGCCACGGAGTTGTCCGTAGGAACGCTTGGGGATCATCACCTTGCGCCGGAAGACGCAGACCACGGTACCGTCCTGTTTGTAGCCGCGGGTCTCCACATGCACCACGCCGCGATCGTTCTTGGACTTCGACGGGATTGTCTCCAGAACCTCCGTCTCGCCGTAGATGGTGTCTCCGTGGAAGGTCGGCTTGACGTGCCGCAGCGACTCCACTTCCAGATTGGCGATCGCCTTACCCGAGACGTCGGGCACCGACATCCCCAGCAGTAGCGAGTAGACGTAGTTCCCGACCACCACGTTCTTGCCGAAGTCGGTGGTCTGCGCGGCGTAGTGGGCGTCCAGGTGCAACGGATGGTGATTCATGGTCAGCAGGCAGAACAGGTGGTCGTCGTACTCGGTGACCGTCTTGCCCGGCCAGTGCCGGTAGACCGCTCCGACCTCGAACTCCTCGAAATACCGCCCGAACTGCACGTCGTCTCCCTACCCTCGGACACCTCGTTGCCGGAAACCTGTT
Organism: Pseudonocardiaceae bacterium; assembly: GCA_050700515.1. Taxonomy (GTDB): domain Bacteria; phylum Actinomycetota; class Actinomycetes; order Mycobacteriales; family Pseudonocardiaceae. Next base: position 6,573 of record JBOHHD010000782.1, on the reverse strand, counting down.
GCCGCCCGCTCTCGGCGCCGCCGCACCGATACGGCGACCGACAGGGGTACCGTAGGCAGCCGGTCCCGTCCGGGGCCATCCCCCGAACGCGAGGAGGTGAGGACATGGATACCGGATCGCCCTGTAGTACCGGCCGCGCCCCCACCGGCGGGCCGCGGGACTGATTCCGGCCCGATCTCCCCGGTGGTGCGGCGCGTCAGTCCGCCGGAGCCACTCCTGGCGGAACGTCTTGCGCGTCGATCGCGCTATTCGAGGGGGACCGTCATGGCTACTCTCGCCAGTCTGCGCAACCGCAACGTCCGTGCCGCGCGCGTCGTCACAGAGCCAGCCGAGTTACCGGCACCTGTGATCGACTGTGCCGTCTACGTACACGGCAGGCGGCTACCCGGCCGGCTGACCCATCGGGAAGCCTCCCGGGTGGAAGCCTTTCGAGTATCGTCCGTCTCAGGCGGTGAGGTTGCGACCGGAGGAGGGGTCGAACACGTGGACCTGCTCGATGTCGAACCAGAAGTCCACGTTCTCGCCCTTGCTCGCCGTGGAGGCAGCCGAGATCCGGGTGGTGATCTGCGTGCCGCTGGAGTGCAGGTCACTCGTGCCCGCGTCGGCGGCGAGCTCGTCCAGCTCCTTGGAGGTCACCCGGTCGCCGGACAGTGAGAAGTAGGCGTACTTGTCCGAGCCCATCGACTCGAGCACCTCGACCTGCGCGGTGAACGTCCTATCGCCGCGCTGGGACTCCTCCACCAATCGGGCATCCTCGAAGTGCTCCGGCCGGATGCCGACGATCACCTCGTCCGGCGCGTCGGTGGTCTCCAGCGCTCGGCGTAGCCGCCGGGTGAGCGGCATGGGGCCGAGCGCGGTCTGCAGCGCCCCTTCGGCGACGGCCGCGGGCAGGAAGTTCATCGCGGGGGAGCCGATGAACCCGGCGACGAACAGGTTCACCGGACGGTCGTACAGGGTCTGCGGAGCGCCCACCTGCTGCACCACGCCGCCGCGCATGACCACCACCCGGTCGCCCAAAGTCATGGCCTCGGTCTGGTCGTGGGTCACATAGACCGTGGTGGTGCCCAGCCGCTTCTGCAGCCGGGACACCTCGGTGCGCATCTGCACCCGCAGCTTGGCGTCCAGGTTGGACAGCGGCTCGTCCATGAGGAACGCCTTCGGGCTGCGGACGATCGCCCGTCCCATCGCCACCCGCTGGCGCTGTCCACCGGAGAGGTTCGCGGGCTTGCGGTTCAGATGCTGGGTGAGGTCGAGCACCTCGGCGACCTCGTCGATCTTGCTCGCGATGGTCTCCTTGTCCAGCTTCGCCAGCTTGAGCGGGAAGGCCATGTTCTCCCGCACGGTCATATGTGGGTAGAGCGCGTAGGACTGGAACACCATGGCGATGTCCCGGGCCTTGGGTGCCTTCTCGTTGACCCGTTCGCCGTCGATCCGCAGCTCACCGGAGGTGATGTCCTCCAGGCCGGCGATCATGTTGAGCGTCGTGGACTTACCGCATCCGGAAGGCCCGACCAGGATGATGAACTCCCCGTCGATGATGTCCAGATCGACCGCGGAGACGGCCAGGGCACCGTCGGAGAACCGCTTGGTCACACCGTCCAGCACGATCTCGGCCACAACTTCTCCTTTGATAGTCGGACCCGGCAAGCAGGTCTTAGCCTTTTACCGCGCCGGAGGTGAGCCCGGCGACGATGCGACGTTGGAAGAACAGCACGAACAGTATGATCGGGATCGTGATGACCACCGCGGCTGCGGAGATCGACCCGGTGGGTTCCTCGAATTGCGAACTCCCGGTGAAGCTGGCCATCGCTGCGGGCACTGTGCGTGCCGCGTCGGTGGAGGTCAACGAGATGGCGAACAGGAAATCGTTCCAGCAGAAGATGAACACCAGGATCGCCGTGGTGACCACGCCGGGGGCGGCCAGCGGCACGATCACCGAACGGAACGCCTGAGCCTGCGTGGCACCGTCCATCTTTGCCGCTTTTTCCAATTCCCACGGGATCTCGCGGAAGAAAGTAGCGAGCGTGTAGATCGCCAACGGTAGCGAGAAGGTGATGTAGGGCAGGATCAGGCCAGGCCAGGTGTCGAACAAGCCCACCGACCGCTCAATCTCGAACAGCGGGCTGACCAGCGATATCTGCGGGAACATGGCGATCAGCAGGGAGATGCCGATCAGCAGTTTCTTGCCGGGAAAGTTCAGCCGGGCGATCGCGTAGCCCGCCATCGTACCGATCGCCACGGCCAGCACGGTGGCGATGATCGCGATGCCGATCGAGTTGATCAGCGCGCGGGTGAACTCGTCGTTGGCGAAGATCCCACGGTAGTTGCTCAGCGTCCATTCCTGCGGGATGAAATGGCCATCGGTCACCGAGCTCGCCGGTTTGAAGGACAGGCTGGCGATCCACAGCACCGGGGTGATCGCATAGCCGATCACCAACAGATCGATCAGCCCCCAGCCTGCTTTGCGGCCGGGAGTATCGGTAGCCGTCATCGCCGTCCGCCTTCCGCATCCGAGCCGGGTGCCGCCGCCCCGAAGAGCTTGATGAACAGGAACGCGATGATCGCCACGCAAATAAAGATGAGAATGCTGATCGCCGAGCCGATCCCGAGGTTGAATGCCTTGAACAGATTGTCATAGCCCAGGATCGACACCGATCCGGTGCCGTTGCTGCCTTTGGTCAGCACGTAGATGTTGTCGAAGATCCGGAAGGCATCGAGGGTACGGAACAGCAGGGCGACCAGGATGGCCGGTTTCATCAGCGGCAGGATTATCCGGGTCAGCCGTTGCCAGGCGCTCGCACCATCCACCTGCGCGGCCCGCAGCAGATCGTCGGGCACCAGGGCCAGCCCGGCGAGCAGCAGCAGCGCCATGAACGGCGTGGTCTTCCACACCTCGGCGAGCACCACGATGCCCAGGGCCGGGACCTGCTCGGTGAGCGGAGCCGATCCGTCGGGCAGCAGGTTGGCCAGGTACCCGGTGCCCGGGGTCCACGCATAGTTCCAGCTGAATGCCGCGGCGACCGTGACGATGCCGTACGGGATCAGCACCGCGGTGCGCACGGCGCCCCGGGCGATCAGGGTGCGGTGCATGGCCAGCGCCAGCGCCAAGCCGAGTACCAGTTCGATCGCCACCGAGACGACCGTGACCGCGACGGTGACGCCGAATGCGCTCCACCAGTAGCCGTCGGAGAGCACCGCGACATAGTTGCCCAGCCCGACGAACTCCCGTTCCCCAGGAAAGCGCAGGTCATAACGCTGTAGCGACAGCCATACGGCGTACCCGACCGGATAGGCGGTGACAGCGAGCATGACAATGACCGCGGGTGCGCACAGCTGGGCAGCCAACCGCCGCTCGGCCTTGATCCCCTCGGACCGCCGTGGCACCGTCGGGGGGGCCTGGGGTGGCTGGATCACGGTAGTGGTCACGGCACCAGCCCTTCGGAGTTGACCGCCCGTTGAACCTGGCGGGCCAGCTCGTCGGCGGTCCTTGCGGGATCGATCTCGACGGGTGGGTTCAGCAGCGCGGAGATCACGATCGAGATGTTCTGGTATGCGGGGCTCTTGGGGCGCACGCTCGCCCTGTCGAGCGACTCCTTGATCGCCTGCCAGGCCGGGTACTCGGCTTGGAAGGCCGGATCGGTGTAGAGCTCCTCCAATGTCGGGGGAATCCCGCCGCCGACGGCATTGCGCAGCTGGTTCTCCCGGTTGCGCAGGCATTGCACCGCCTCGACGGCCTGGTCGGGATAGCGGCTGGTCGTCGACACCGCCAGGTTCAGCCCGCCGATCGTGACGGTGGCCTGCCCGCCGGGCGTCACCGCGGGATAGGGTGCCCAGCCGAAGACGTCCTGCACCTGACGGCCGGTGTTCACCGTGGTCGGGTTGCCATTCCCGTCGAGGAAGGCGCCACCGCGGTTCTCCTTGATTCCCGCCAGTACGAATGGATAGTTGACCATGAAAGCCGCTCGCCCGGACTCCATCGCCAGCCGTGTGGAGCCTTCGTCGCCCTGGGACAGCGACGGATCGGCACCGGCTGCGGTGGCCACCCCTCGGATGATCTCCAACGCCCGCTCGGCGGCGTCGCCCGCGCCGAGGGTCACGATGCCGTCCTCCCCGACGATCTGCCCCCCCGCACTGGTCAACAAGGTGTTGAACCACGCCGTGAGGCCCTCGTACTGCGCTCCCTGAACCTCGATCCAGCTCGGCCGGTCCCGGGCCGCCAGCCGCTCGGCGATGTCGATCAGCTCCTCCCAGGTCTGCGGCGGCTGCCCGTCGGGTACCAGGTCCGTGCGGTACCAGAGCAGCTGGGTGTTGGTGTTCAGCGGAGCCGCGTAGAGCTGGTCCTGCCAGGTACCGGTCTCGTAGGCCGCCTCCAGCGTGCCCTCGCGGATCTCGGCCGCCGCGTCCGGCGGGAACGGTCGAATCCAACCTGCGGCGGCGAACTCGGCGGTCCAGGTGACGTCCATGCCCAGAATGTCGATGGTTCGATCACCCCCGACGATGCGACGCGCGAGTTGCAGCCGCTGGTCGTCGGCCTGCCGGGGCAGGATGCGCTGCTCGATCCGGTACGCCCCGCCCGCGGCCGCGGTGCAATCTTGCGCGGCTTCGCCATACTGGTCGGCGGCGTCGGCCGGGGTGTAGAACCCCAGCACCACGCCGTCCTCGCCGGACCCACACCCGGCCAGCAGGGGCACGGCGACCAGTGCGGTGCCCACGAGCGCGGCAACTCGGCGGCGCGCACCGCCGCGGTGATTCGTCCGCGGATCCGTCACCTCGGTCACCGCTTCGCTTGACGCGCAGGCGTACCGTCCGGGGTGCGTACGGTCCGGATCAGCTCACGGCGGAGCTGCCAGGCGTGGGTCAACACCTGCAGTGCGTGCTTGTGCTGCTCCAGGCGCGACATCTCCATCAGCTCGCCACAGAGTTCTTCCCGGGTACGTTGCCGATCATGCTCGGGCAGCATCCGCACGACGACCTCCACCAACCCCCACGGCACTCGGCTGGGCATCGAGCCGGCGCCACCGGCCGACCACATCGCGACGTGCAGGCTGCGATCCAGCAGGCGCGCGCGGTTGAGGGCACGGGTCAGGGCCCGAACGAGGTTGCGGGCGCGGGGCCGGGCGCAGGCGAGGTTGCGGGCGCGGGCCAGCGCCAGCGCCAGGGCATGGACCAGGGCCAGGGCGTGGACGGGGGTCAGTGGATCAGCGTGTGCCTGAGCGTCGGTGAGGACCCGGGCAAGAACGTCGGCACTGTCGAGGACCCCGGCGAGATCCCGTTCCAGTTCCAGGTCCAGGTCTCGCGCGCGGGCCTGGTCGAGGTCGCGGTCGAGGTCGCGAGCCAGCGCCTGGGCGAGCACGGCGGGGGACCAGCGCATCATGTCGTGCCTCCCGCGGGCTCCCCGGCAAGGCCGAGGCGCAATCGATTCAGGAGGGCCCGGGGAGTGCGCACCCGGGCCAGGGCGTTGCGGGCGTATTCGACGCCGTCCGGGCTCAGACGGTAATAGCGGCGTCGGGGTCTGCCTTCCTTCACCGGGTCGACGTCCTCCCAACGGCTCGTCAGCCATCCACAGGCTTCGAGACGAGCGAGGATGGGATGGATCGTACCGCTGGGTAACTCGGCGGCCTGGCCGATCTGCAGCCCGTACATCTCTTGGGTGGGCTCGGTGAGCATCGCCCGCAGCACGAGCTGTGTCGGCAATGTCATCCGCGGCCCTGAATCACTCGCCATGCTCCTACTCTACCGAGAGCCTAAGTAGAGAACAACCGTTTTGGCATTCCTTCCAGACTCGCCTATCCGGCTGTGATCCCATACCGCCGGGGTCGTCGGTGCAACCCCTGGCGTACCCCAGTCCGTCCTGGTGATCGCAAAGGGATAAACCGTGGGGACGCGGCGGGGACGACGATCGAGAGGATGAATGGTTATCGGCCAGAGGACGCGGCTCACCACCCTGCTGGTGGGGCTGACCGTAGTACTGCTGCTGGCTGCCTGTAATGGCGCCCCGGCCGAGCGGGAACCCGACGGTGGCGGCCTGCTCATGGCGCAGGGTGTGTCCCGGGAGGCGTCGCAGGACGCTCCGGTCGAGCAGACCGTGGACGGGTTGACGGCATTCGGCCACGATCTCTACACCGTGGCGGCTGATCCGGTCCGGAACACCGTCATCTCGCCGTTGAGCATCGGCTACGCCTTTGCCGTCGCCCGCGCTGGTGCCGGCGGGCAGACCGCGAGCCAGCTCGATCGGGTCTTCGGTTTTCCGGCCACTGGTCCGCACGCGGCGTTCAACGACCTCGATCGCCAGATCGTGACGGCACCCGGCCCACCGCCCGTGCCGTCCCCGGATGCGACCCGGCCCGCCGGCGAACCTCCCGCCCCACCGGTGGTCGCGATCGCCAACGGCCTGTTCGTCCAGGACGGCTTGCCGATCATGGACGGCTTTCTCCGCACCCTGGCTGCGCAGTACGGCACCGGAGTGCGGGTCTTCCCCGCGGGGCAAGGCGCCGAACAGATCAACGCCTGGGTGCGCGAACAGACCGCGGAGCGGATCGACCGGGTGTTCGACCAGCTGGATCCGGCCACCCG
>JBOHHD010000781.1:0-5653 GCA_050700515.1 Pseudonocardiaceae bacterium | reverse complement strand
GCCCAGGGGCAGCCAGGAGATGCGGGTGTCGTCGTCGATGTCGTTGCCGTCGGGTACTCCGGAGGGGCCGAGAGAAATATCATGTTCGCGAATCCCCACGACCGGCCGCCAGAAATCATGAATGTATTTCTGGTCCCACGCCAGGATGCCACCATCCGCTAATGCGGTGTTGACCAGGGCAAACAGCCGGGCGTTCTGGGCGACAGTGTTGGGCCTGTTGGTGGTGGGGTGGGGGATGTTCATGGCGACTTCGCGCACGATCTGGTTGTACAGCCGCGGCGGGGTGCCGAGACCACGAGCTCCGTCATAGGCCCAGTAGAGACCGATCAACTCCTCGTTCACGGTGCGGAGCTCTGCGGGCGGCACAGCTGCCAGAGATCCCGACAATTCTACAGCGATGCCCTTGTTGCGTACCTCAAGAAACTGCCTGATGTATTCCGGGTTTTCCGGTGAGGGCTCCGGCGGTGGCGGTAGCTCGAAGCGCTCGCTGGCTGCGAACAGCTTGGACCTCGCGCCATAGAACGGGGCGTGAAAGCCCTGTTCGGGATTATCGGGGTCCACCCGATGCCTACCTCGTGCGAAAGAGGGGACGTATCCGTCGCCGCTCGCGTCCGGGTCGGCGGCACGATCGGCCAGTATCCGCTGAGCCACCAACCGGCCGAATGCCTCGCCTTCGCCCAACCCGGGGCCCGCCAGCCCGGCCTCGGCGTACCTCTGGTCAAAAAATTCCCGCTGCGACGGGAACAAGGTGGACAACGTTTCATGCGCAGCGCCGGCAATCGCCGCGTCAGCCGACGCGCCTGGTTCCGGATCGGGCAGGTCAGGGAGGTAGAAGGGGAGCTCCGGCGGGTTGCCGGACACCCCGGCGAAAGCGTCGTACATGGCCAGATGCACAATTCCCAACGCCCGCGCGCTCAGCGGTGGGCCGGTCTGCTCCCCGCTTCCGTTGGTGTGACTCATCCGATTGGCCTCCAGGGCCACATCGTTCCAATACAGAATCTGGTCCATCGAACATCCCTCCCTGAACGTCGCACGATCTTCTATTCAGGGTTGCAAGCTTCTACGATGAATATGCCAGGAGGAGGGCAACAACAGGAGCAAAAAGCACTGCCCGAAAGGGCAATGGTCGAAGTGACCAGCCGATCGGAAGGTTCGGACTTTATATCGGTATGCTGGTTTGGCCGGGTTATCGAGCGGTACGGTCTCACCATTGATGATCGCGAGGATCTCGCGTGCGATGAAGCGCCGGACGCGACCGGAGATCGGTATCTCCACGCGGAGGCCCGCCTCGAGAAGTTTGCTGGAGTGGGTGGTAGTGGCACGGTGGGTGACCCCGAGCAGCCGGGAGTGCTCCGCCACGAACTCGGCGATCTTGCCGAGGTCGATCATGGTCTTGAGGGTGTGTTTAGGGGGCACGAGCGGATGCCGGCGGGTCCGGCAGACTGGGCGGGTGAGTCCAGTGAGCCGCGGCCGCAAAGGCCGCAAGAACACGAAATCCCTCCGGCGGATCGCCCCGCGGGAGGAGTGCGATTGCCCGGAATGTTCCGCCGAGGACTTCGATCCGCAGCGGCTGATCGACGATCTGATCACGAGTGCCGGTGACCTCATCGACTCCCAGGACCCCCTGGACGCCGAGCTCGTGGGTGCGGCCTTCGTGTCGATCGGTGCAGGCGTCGGCGAGACCTTCGACGAGGCGCTGGTCAACGGGTTCATCCCGCAGTTCGAGGCGCGGGCCAGCACCGAGGCGATCGCGATGTTGCTGGCGGTCGGTTCGGTCACCCAAGGCCGGGTCCGCCAGGCCGCGTCGGCGGCCGCCGACCGGCTGGTCGCCGCCGGCGTCCCCCAGCCGCGGTGGGCGGCGGAACTGAACGAGCCGGTGACGCTGACTGAATCCTGGCGCCTGGTGGACGCTGAGGAAACCGCGTCGATGCTGACCTGTTTATTTCGTCGGGCGGGGCGTTCGCACACTGTCGTGATGGATGTGGACCATCGTGATTGCGATGCCGCCGCGGAGATCCTGCTCTTCCCGATTGATCAACTGGCCACCGCGTTGGAGATGATCCAGGCCGATGGCCGCGACAGTGATCTGGAGATCCGCAAGGAACAGCTGGACCCGGCGGAGCTGCGCTGGCAGGTCGAGACCGCCCTGGACGCCCGGGCGGTGCACGACCAGGACGAGCGTGAGCTGGGCACCGCTGATCCGCCGGGCGATGAGGACGAGCTGCCGGACTACCGCACCCTGGCGGTGTGGTTGCGGGCCCGGATGAGCGTCCTTCCGGCGTCGAGCAAGCCCCCCGCGCCGCACGGGGGCCCGGATGGCCACCGTGCCGACGCGGCGCCGGTGTATCAGCTCAAGGTGGAATTGCGGGGGGCGAAGCCACCGATCTGGCGGCGCCTGGAGGTGCCCGCCGACATCAGCCTTGCCCGCTTGCACGCGGTCATCCAGGTCGCGTTCAACTGGTACGACGGTCACCTGCATGTATTCCAGACCCCGTACGGTGAGTTCGGGACCCCCGACGCCGAGCTCGGTCATCGCGCCGAAACGTCGGTGACGCTGGAGCAGGTCGCCCCCGACGCGCAGAGCAAGATCCGTTACACCTACGACTTCGGTGACGGCTGGGAGCACGACATCCTGGTGGAGAAAGTGCTCGACCGGGATGCTGCGGCGAGCTATCCGCGCTGCACAGGCGGGCGACGCGCCGCTCCACCGGAGGATTGTGGCGGCGTCTGGGGCTATGCCGACCTCGTGGACGTCCTGGCCGATCCCGCCCACCCCGAACACGCCGAGAGCCTGGAGTGGCTCGGCCTCGACGAGGCCGCCCAGTTCGACCCCGCCGACTTCGACGCCAAGACGGTGACCGAGGCGCTGGCCCCCCTGCGCTGACGCTCCGGCCGTGTGGCCTCAGCCATCCACCCCCGCGGCGGCGGCGACGGCCCGGCGGGTGAGCACCCGGGCGAGGTGCCGGCGGTAGTCGGCGTCGGCGCTGCCGTCCGACATCGGGCTGGTGCCCTCGGCCGCATGCGCGGCTGCCGCGCGGATCGTCTTGGCCTCGGCCGGCTGACCGGTCAGGGCCTGCTCGACGCCGCTCGCCCGGACGGGGGTGGCACCCATGTTGGTCAGCGCCACCCGGGCCTGCGTGATCACCTCATCCTCGACCAGCACCGCCGCGGCGACCGCGACGATCGACCAGGCCTGCGCCGTCCGGTGGAACTTCTCGTAGTGCGCGCCCCAGCCGGTTCGCTTGGGGATCCGCACCTCGACGAGCACCTCCTCGGGCCCCACCGCGGTGCTGAACAGACCGGTGAAGAACTCCGCCGCCGGCACGGTGCGCCGCCCACCGGGACCGACGATCACCATTTCGGCACCCAGCGCCACCACCGGGGCCGGCAGGTCACCGGCGGGGTCGGCGTGCACCAGGGCACCGCCGAGGGTGCCGCGGTGCCGGATCTGCGGATCGCCCACCGTCCGGGTGGCCAGGGCCAGCAGCTCCGCGTGCTGCCCGACCAGCGGATCGTTGAGCACGTCGTGGTGGGTGGTCATCGCCCCGACGACGAGGGCGTCACCGTCCTCGCGTACCCCGCGCAGCTCGCTGATCCGGTTCAGGTCCACCAGCGTGGCCGGGGCGGCCAGGCGTAACCGGAGTACCGGCACCAGGCTCTGCCCACCGGCGAGCACCTTCGCGTCCGCGTCGACCCCGGACAGCACCCGCACCGCTTCCTCCACTGTGGCGGCAGCGACGTAGTCGAACGAGGACGGGATCACCGGGCACCTCCGGACGCGTCGATGGAGCCCAACCCACCACCGGCCACGGGCTCGCCGGTGTGTTCCGAGGCGGCTTTGACGGTTCCCCGGGCCGACTGCACAGCTCGCCACACCCGCTGCGGCGAGCACGGCATCGGGATCTCGCTGACTCCGAGATGCCGTACCGCATCGAGGACCGCGTTGACCACAGCGGGGGTGGAGGCGATGGTGCCGGCCTCCCCGACGCCCTTGACCCCCAGCGGATTGGTGGTGGAAGGTGTCTCGGTCCGGTCGGTGGTGAAGTGCGGCAGGTCCGCCGCGCTGGGCACCAGATAATCGGCCAGCGTGGCCGTGACCAGCGTGCCGCCCTCGTCGTAGACGGCCTCCTCGAACAGCGCCTGGGCGATGCCCTGGGCCAGGCCACCGTGCACCTGTCCCTCGACGATCAGCGGATTGACCACCGTCCCGATGTCGTCCACGCAGACGTAACGGCGGATCTTCACCCAGCCGGTCTCGGTGTCCACCTCGGCCGCGCACAGGTGCGTGCCGTGCGGGAAGGACAGGCTCATCGGGTCGAAAGTGGCCTCGGAGTCCAGCGAGGGTTCCATGTCCGCCGGGTAGTCGTGGGCGGCGAAGACCGCGAAGGCGACCTGCTGGATCGTCATGCTCCGGTCGGTGCCCTTGACGCTGAACGTGCCGCTGGTGAACTCGACGTCGTGCTCGGCGCATTCGAACAGGTGCGCGACCATCCGGCGGGCCTTGTCGAGCACGGTGTCGGCGGCCTTGAGCACCGCGATGGCGCCGACGACCGCCGATCGGGAGCCGTAGGTGTCGAAGCCCCGCGCCGAGATCTGGGTGTCACCGTGCAGCACCTCGATGTCCTCGAACGGCACCCCCAGCCGGTCGGACACCACCTGGCTCCACGCCGTCTCGTGGCCCTGGCCGTGGGGGGAGCACCCGGTGACGACCTCGACCTTGCCGGTGGCCAGCATCCGGATGCTGGCGTGCTCCCACCCGCCCGCGGCATAGGACAGCGCACCCAGCAGCCGCGACGGCGCCCAGCCGCACATCTCGGTGAACGTGGAGATACCGATTCCCAGCTGCACCGGGTCGTCCGCCGCCCGGCGGCGGCGCTGCTCGGCACGCAGGCCGTCGTAGCCGAACAGCTCGGTGGCCTTGGCGGTGGCCGCCTCGTAGTTGCCGGTGTCGTAGGTCAGCGTGCTGACGGTGGTGAACGGGAACTCGTCGTGGGTGATCCAGTTGCGTCGCCGCAGCTCCAGGGGTTCCAGGCCCAGCTCGGCGGCGAGCTCGTCCATCATCCGCTCGATGCCGAAGGTGGCCTCCGGGCGTCCCGCGCCGCGGTAGGCGTCGGTCGGGGTCTTGGTGGTGAACACGTTGGTGCAGGCGAAGCGGTAGGCCGGGAACTTGTAGATCCCGTTGAACATGAACGCCCCGAGGATCGGCACCCCAGGGGTGATGATGCGCAGGTAGGCGCCCATATCGGCGAGCAGCTCGACCTTGAGCGCGGTGACCGTACCGTCCCGGCGGGCGGCCAGCGTCAGGTCCTGGATCTGGTCCCGGCCGTGGTGCGCGGCGAGCATGCACTCCGAGCGGGTCTCGGTCCACTTGACCGGCTTGCCCAGCCGCCGGGCGACCAGCACGGCGAGCATCTCCTCGGGCGTCACCTGGAGTTTGCCGCCGAAGCCGCCGCCGACGTCCGGGGCGATGACGCGCACCTTGTGTTCGGGCACCCCCAGGGTGAGCGCGATCATCGTCTTGAGGATGTGCGGCACCTGGGTGGACGACCACATGGTGAGCTGCTCGCCGGTGGGGTCGACCACCACCGAGCGCGGCTCCATGAACGCCGGGATCAGGCGCTGCTGGCGGAACCGGCGGCGGACCACGATGCTG
>JBOHHD010000780.1:0-2373 GCA_050700515.1 Pseudonocardiaceae bacterium | reverse complement strand
CCCACCAGCCTGCCGACCAACACCAGGTTCTGGGTACCGGTGAGCTCTTCGTCCACCGAGGCGAACTGCCCGGTGACGCCGATCCGGCGGCGCACCTCGGCGGCCTCGCGGACCACGTCGAAGCCGGCCACCGCCGCGGTGCCCGCGGTGGGCGGGAGCAACGTGGTGAGGACGTTGACCAGCGTGGTCTTTCCCGCGCCGTTGTGTCCCAGGAGTCCGTGCACGCTGCCGTGGCGGACCGCGACGCTCACCCCGTCCAGGGCGACGACGTCACGGAACGTCTTGCGCACCTCGACGGCGTCGATCATCAATTCATTCATCCTTGCTCCGCTCGTAGCGCCCCGTGCAGGAAAACGTCGATCAGTTCCTCGACGCCGCCCGGATCCGCTGCCCCCAGGGCGGCCATCCGTGACCTCAGCATGCGGTCACTGCTCACCGCGAGCAGATAAATCTGTGCGGTGCGCTCGGGGCTCAGCCGCAGGTTCGCGGCATCCGGGGCCAGCAGGTCGGCGAGCGCCGCGGACAGTGCCCGCATCTTCTCACCAGGATCGACAAGGCCGGTGTGTCCAGAACCGGAGTGCCTGGCGGTCGCCGGGCCGGCGGGGGAGTCGAGGCAGGAGGCGCGCACCGCATGCGCGACCCGCATGGCGCGGTCCCAGTGCTCGGCGACCGCGGTGCTGGCTCGCAGCAGCCGCTGCGCCACCGGTAGCTCCCGAGGGATGTCGCGCACCGCGGCGATGGGATCGGCGGGGTCGAATGCCGCCTGCAGGCACGCCCCCAGCAACTCCTGTTTATCGGTGAAGGCGCGGAAGACAGTGCCCTCGGCGACTCCGGAGGCGGCGGCGATCTGGCCGGTGGTCACCGTGGCGCCGTACTCGGCGAGCAGGGGCAGGGTCGCGGCGACGATCGCGGCACGGCGCTCGTGCGGCGTCATCGCCGGGGCCCGCGGTCGGCGAGTTTCGGTCACCCCCGTGACACTAATGAGTGAGCTCTCACTCCGTCAATGAGTGAGGGCTCACTCCGGGGGGAACGCGGTGCGGATAGAAAACATCACATATCCGCTAATCAGGAGTCTTGTACCGTGACAGGGCACACACCGGTAGTGGGCGCAGCAGCACGGTCGGGAAGCTGGTGGCCGCGGGCAAGGGGGTCACGATGACGGAAGTGACAGGGCGTTACCTGGTGTTGCTGGAGCCCGATGCGGCCGCAGAGGGGGCTCGGGTGATGAGCCAGGTCGCCGGATTACGGACAGCAACCACCGCGGATGCCGCCACGGCCGAGCAGTGGGGCACCGCAGACGGGTTGGTGCTGCACGAGCTGGGCATCGCGGTGGTCACCGCCACGGATGCGCAGACTGCGGAACTTCGCAGGGCGGCGGCCGAACCCGGCCCCATCGCGATCGTCGAGCCCGAGCGGATGGTCCGGGTGATTCGGCCGGCGGCCCCGGTGGCCGAGACCGCCATGCCCGAGGAAACGACGCTGAGTTGGGGACTACGGGCCATCGGAGCTGATCTCAGCCGGGCCACCGGTTCGGGGGTGCGGGTCGCGGTACTGGACACCGGGTTGGATCTGCACCACCCGGATTTCGTCGGTCGGACCATCGTGAGCAGCTCCTTCATCCCCGACCAAGGGACGCACGACGGTCACGGCCACGGCACGCACTGCATCGGTACGGCCTGCGGGCCCCGATTTCCCAGTGCAGCGCTGGGCTACGGCGTCGCCTACGAAGCCGATATCTATGCAGGCAAAGTGCTCGACAATGCGGGCTCCGGGGCCGATGGTGGCATCCTTGCGGGTATTTCCTGGGCGCTCGCCAACGGGTGCCGGGTGATCTCCCTGTCCATCGGCGCGCCGACCGAGCCGGGGCAACCGTATTCCCGCGTCTTCGAGCAGGCCGCTCGGCGCGCGATGCAGCGGGGTGCTCTCATCATCGCGGCGGCGGGTAATGAGAGCGACCGGAAGCGGGGACACATCGCCGCAGTGAACCATCCGGCCAACTGCCCGTCGATCATGGCGATCGGTGCGGTGGACGTGCAGGGCCGGATCGCCGGTTTCTCCTGCGGCACCATGGACCTCATCGGTCAGATCGATCTGATCGCGCCGGGCGTCGACATCCATTCCAGCTGGCCGATGCCCGCCCGGTACCGCCGGATCAGCGGAACCAGCATGGCGACTCCCCATGTGGCCGGAGTGGCTGCGTTGATCGCCGGACAGCACCGGCGCGCAAGCCCCTATGAGTTGTGGGCGCGGCTGACGCAGGCCGCTCACCGGTTGAACCTGCCCGCCACCGATGTGGGCGCCGGCCTGGTCCAAGCCCCGTAGAGCGTCATGAACCAGTGATCTTCGTGGATCGGTGGCGTCGCCGGACCGGCC
>JBOHHD010000779.1:0-2957 GCA_050700515.1 Pseudonocardiaceae bacterium | reverse complement strand
GGCCCACCCCACCCCCCTGGGCACACCCCTGACCGGTCACACCGATTGGTTCTTCTCGGTGGCGTTCAGTCCTGATGGGCGCACTCTGGCCAGCGGCGCCGTCGACCGGACCGTGCGGCTGTGGAATGTGAGCGATCCGGCCCACCCCACTCCCCTGGGCACACCCCTGACCGGCCACACCGAGATGGTCAATCCGGTGGCGTTCAGCCCTGATGAGCGCACTCTGGCCAGCGGCAGCCTCGACCAGACCGTGCGGCTGTGGAAGGTGACCGACCCGGCCCACCCCACCCCTCTGGGCACACCCCTGACCGGCCACAGCAGCCGCGTCTCCTCGGTGGCGTTCAGTCCCGACGGGCTTACCATGGCCATCGGCACTGACCAGACCGTGCGGTTGTGGAAGGTGACCGACCTGCTGCATCCCACGCTGCTGGACCCACCCCTGACCGGCCATACCGACAGCGTCTCTTCGGTGTTCAGTCCCGATGGGCGCACCCTCGCCAGCGGCAGCCTCGATCGAACCGTGCGGCTGTGGACGATGAATGTTGACCAAGCGATCCAGCGGATCTGTTCCACCACGAGGGCCACCCTCACCCCCGCGACGTGGGAACAATACGTTTCCAGTGATCTGCCCTACAATCCACCTTGTCCATAATCCGCCAGGCACAGCCCGAACGGTCTGGCCAGATCCCTCTCGTGATGAGTATCCGCAAGTCGGCTGGTCATAATCAGAGCAACGAACAAATCACCGCGACTTCGGCCCAGTAGCAGCCGCCGGGTGCCGTCGATTTCCGGTCGTGGAGCTACCTGGTGTACCTCATGATGGTCATTCCGCTGTCTAAGCGTGTGCTCGCGGCCAGCTCGAGTCGCGTCGGCGTGAAGTCTGCGTCGAACAGGGGAATCCCGGAGCCCAGGGCGACAGGATAGATCTTGACGATCAGTTCGTCGATCTCCGGGAGGAGGGTGCCCGTCAGCTTCGCGCCGCCTGCCAACCAGATTCCCGTGCCGTGCCCCTGCTTGAGTTCGCGAACTGTGGTGGTCGGGTCGCTGGTGATGTTCACGGCGGGGTCCGGGCTGGCGGTCAGGGTGCGGGAGACGACGTACTGCTGCAGGTGGGAGTAGGGGCTGGTGATCCCCTCCACCAGGGCGGGGTCGTAGGTGGCGCGTCCCATGATGATCGTGTCGAAGTGCTTGTTCTCCCGCTCGACCCCGAGTGAGGTGCGGACATGCGTCGGGAGGGTCTCGGGGAACTCGGTGGCGATGTCGTCCATGACGTCGTCGGTGAGGGGGAAGAAGTCGATCGAGCCACCGGGCCCGGCGATGAACCCGTCGACCGATGAACCGACGTAGTAGGTGAGCTTGCGCATCAGAACCTTTCACTCAGCACGACAAACTACCCGCAGGCCACTAATCGAGCTTGCCGGCGCGGAATGGCAGCTCCGCCGACGACATATATATATCGGCGACCAGCCCCCGTTCGGCCAGTTCGGCGCCCGACGCGGTGAGCGCCTTCAGGATTTCATCTCGGCGCATCGCTACACCCGGTTCAGCATGCCTGCGCCGAGCAAAATGCCTCGTCGGCGGAACGACGCAGGGGATTCCACAATGGCACGTGCCCATAGACCGGGATAGCGTGGCCACCAGATCTGGGTCAGAAAGCGGCCGGGTTCACCGGTCCAGGGTGGCGCAGGGGCCGCGTGTGCGGCGGCGAAGTGCTCGGCGAGCGCGGCAAGGTAGGCGTCGGTGCGTGGATCGAGGTCGCGGGGCCGCTCGGTGATCCGTCGCGCGACGTCGTCCGCATCCCGCGCCCACCGCAGATCGTCGACGAAGTCGGCCACCGCTTCTCGGAGTGCGGTCCCGGCCGCGATCCGGTCTGCTGTCTGAGCCAGCGTCATCGGATGTCGAGCCCGCGCGGGCAGGAAGTGCCGCAGCTCGACACCGTCGTCATCCGCACGGTGCGCGAAGATCCGCTCGGACGGTGTGCTCACGTAGCTCAGTCTGCCTTATCCGAGGCTTCCGATTGGCTGGCAGCAAGAGCGCCCCCGGTGGCCGGGTGGCTGCCGGGGGCGCGGGTCGAGCGAGGTCAGCCGAACGTGTCGGCGCGGATGCTGGTGGTGAAGGTGGTCCAGGTGGCGGGGGTGCACCGCAAGGCGGGGCCGGTGGGATGTTTGCTATCGCGGATCGCGCGGTCACCGTCAGCCAATTGAGCGACCTCGACGCACTCGTTTCCGCTGCCGCTGCGGCTAGACTTGTGCCATACGGCGTGGGTCAGGTCATCCATGATGCCTCTTTCTGCCGATCATCCTGTCGATGTCAGCAGCTCCGAGATCAGCACCAGGCTCTCGTCTGCACCGAGGGCCTGGTCTCGGAGCGCTCCGTAGAGCCTATCCAGCCGGGCCACGATCGCTTGTTCGTCGATGAGGTGGCCGCCTACGGCGTATTCCTGGTAGGCGGCATCGGGCAGCGTCTCGTCGGGGAAGCTGAGCAGCGCGAATGATCCCGACATGCTCGGGTGCAGGCCGGCGGAGAAGGGCAGGATGCGCAGCTCCACGTTGGGCAGGCCGGCTCGTTCGACCAGGTGCTGAAGCTGGCCCGGGGCGATCGTCGGATGGCTGGCGCAGCGCCGCAAGGCTGCCTCGGACACCACGGCGGAGAACCGCAGCGGCTGAGGGTCGGTCAGCCGTTGCTGTCGCTGCTGGCGCGCCGATACCCATCGATCCACCTGGTCGGGCGCCGTCATGTGGTCGCCCAGCAAGTGGACCTCGCGGGCATAGTCCTCGGTCTGCAACAGACCCGGGATCAGCTCCAACGCGAGAGTCCGCAGCGACGACGCGTCGGCCTCCAGCCCGACGTAGGCGGCCAACCATTCGGGCAGCCGGGCGGTGGACCACCAGCCGCGCTCGCTGGCTTCCAGCCGCAGCTCTTCCAGTGCAGCGTACTGATCTGTGTCCACCCCGTAG
>JBOHHD010000778.1:0-3735 GCA_050700515.1 Pseudonocardiaceae bacterium | reverse complement strand
GGCGATCACCAGGGTGCGCCGGGACAGGTCCAGCTCCACCTCGACACGCGTGGGCGCCGCGGCGGGCACCACCGTCCAGGCGCCGCCATCCGGGCGCCCGGCCAGGTACTCCGGATAGTCCGGGACGGCGTCGGGCACCAGCGGCTCGGGAAACGGCAGGTTGAGGTGCACCGGGCCGGGGCACCCGGTCAACGCCCCGCCTGCCGCAGCCAGTGCTCGGTCCACTGTGGAGCGCCAGTGACCCGGCGATGAGACAGTCAGCGACGGCGCCGCCCGCACCGCCGTGCCGAAGAGCCCCACTTGGCGCACCGTCTGGTTCGCCCCACTGCCCACCAGCTCGGCAGGCCGGTCGGCGGTCACGGCCAGCAGCGGAACCCCGGCGTGGTCGGCCTCCAGCACCGCCGGATGCAGGTTCGCCGCCGCCGTACCCGACGTGCACACCACCGGCACCGGCGCCCCGGAGCGCAGCGCCAGACCCAGCGCCAGGAACGCCGCCGAGCGCTCGTCGATCCGGACGTGCAACGCCAGCCGCCCGGCCCGCTCGGCCGCATGCAGCGCGAACGACAGCGGCGCGTTGCGCGACCCGGGGCACAGCACGGCATGGCGCACCCCGCACCGCACCAGCTCGTCGACCAACACCGTGGCCAGCGCGGTAGAGGAGTTCACGACCACCCAGCATGCCCTGCGCCGCCCGGCTCGGCGTTACTGGTGTTCGCCGGAAAGCCGCGTGGTGGCCTCGCGCAGCACGGCGGCCGCGTCGGTGAGCACCGGATCGCCATGGCCGAAGAGCGCGACCGTACTGTCCAGGGCCGCCAGCCGCCGGAAGGACCTGGCGGCCTCGTGTCGGTCGAGATTGAACGGCCCGAGGATGACCTGGCCGTTTGACTCGGCCGCGATGCTGTCGCCGGTGAACAGGACCCCGGAGCGCGGCAGGAAGATCGCGATACTGCCGTCGGTGTGCCCGGGGACGGCGAGCACGTGCGCGCCGCCACCGAAGGGCAGCACGTCACCGTCCTCCAGTTCGCTGTCGACCCGCGCCGGCGGCGCCGGGGGCAGCCCGTCACCGACGATGGATGCCAGGAGTTCCCGCTCGTCGTCGGTGAGCACCGGCGGCGAACCGGGGACCTCGCCGCGGATGATGGGCGCGTCGCGGCGGTGCGCCAGCACCGTGACCCCGCCCCAGTCCCCGACCTCGGCTGCGGAGCCGGTGTGGTCCTCATGGAAGTGGGTGAGCACCACCCGGTCCAGATCGGCGGGTGTGAGCCCGAAGCCGGTGATCGCTCGGGCGATGTCCGCACCGGACCCGGAGAGCCCGGTGTCGATAAGGGTCAACGAGTCCGGGTCACGCCACAGGTACGCCTGGCCGACCGGAAACCGCAACATCCGCAGGGTGGGAAGCAACTCAACGATGTCCACCGGACAATCCTGACCAGCTCGCTGCGGCGAGCGCGCCTGCTTCCGCCCAGAGCAGAACCAGGCTTTCGGCGGTACCGGCCCCGGCTTGCCGCCGCCGGGTCTGGACCGTATCCGGTCAGCGGTACCCCATGGTGTCGGGAGGTTTGCCGGCGTCCTGGACCTCGACGAGGTAGCGCCAGGCATCCGGGGCACTGCCATCAACGTCGGTGAACCCGTACTCCCGGGCGAGTTGCCCCGAGGACAGGGAGGCCTGGTTCCACCGGGCAAGGTCGGGGTCGGCGGCGAGGGCGACGACCGCCCGTCCGGTGTACGTCGGTGTCTCGGAGATGGCGAAGTGCCCGGGGTCGGGGTACGGCGCCTCGGCGGGGCGGGCCAGGACGTCGCGCCAGTTGGCTTCGGTGACCCCGTAGTGTTCGAGCATCATCTCCGAACGCATCCACCCCGGCGTCAGCGCCACCGCGGTGCAGCCGAAGCCGGCCAGCTCATGCCCCTGGCTCCACGCCAACCGCAGTACCGCGGTCTTGGCCAGGTCGTAGAAAGCGGATACCCGGTAGTTGGTGGCGTTGTAGTCGGCGGTGCCGTCGGTCATCTCCACCACCAGCCCACCCGGCCGGCGGATGAGCAGCGGCAGGGCGTAGTGGCTGGTGATGAGGTGGGTGTCGACGGCCAGGTGCAGCAGGCGCAGGCCGTTGTCCAGGTCGTGCTCCCACAGCCGGGCGTCCCAGTCGAAGAGCTTCTCGCCGCCCCAGATGTCGTTGACCAGGACGTCGAGCCGGCCGTGGTCGGTGTCGATCCGGTGGATCAGCGCCACCACCTGATCGGCGTCGAGATGATCCACCCGCCGCGCCACGCCCTGCCCACCGGCGGCCTCGATCAGCTCGGCGGTTTCCTCGATCGTCTCCGGCCGGTCGTACTCCGACCGCGACGAGCGGGTACTGCGGCCGGTGGCATACACCGTGGCGCCCGCTCTCGCCAGCTCCACCGCGATGGCCCGCCCCGCGCCCCGCGTCGCGCCCGCAACCAGGGCGACCTTCCCCGTCAGCGGACCAGTCATCGCGGCTCCCTCATTGTCGTCCACGTCCAGACCGCAGCCGTCACCGGTCAAGACCCTTGAAGGGATCCTCCCCCAGGGAGCCGGTCACAGCGCCGTCCAACTCGCCCGAAACGGACCCAGCTCGCGCACGGAGCGTAGAAGATGTGTCACATCGGGAGAGGCTGTAGCGATCTAGACACTATGGCGGTTGCCGGGGTTTGGCCGGTGTGGGCAAGGGGACGGGATCGATGGGCGAGGCAGCACCCCGCTGTGTCGACAGGTCTGGGAACGGCGCGGGGGTCGAGCCGGTTCGGGTGTTCATCTCCTACGCCCATGACGACGCCGAGCACGAGGACCGGGTCCGGGAGTTCTGGCTGTTCCTGCGCCGGAACGGGATCGACGCCCGGCTGGACAAACCGGCCGCCGAGCGGCGTCAGGACTGGCCACTGTGGATGGGCCGGGAGCTGCGCCGGGCGCGGTTCGTGCTGGTGGTGGCCTCCCCGGCGTACCGGCAACGCGCGGAGGGCGACGCGCCCCGGGGTGAGGGGCGGGGGGTGCAGTGGGAGGCGAGGCTGATCCGGGACGAGGTGTACGCCGACCACGAGGCGGCGCTGGACCGGATCGTGCCGGTGGTGCTGCCGGGGTGCGTTGCGGCGGACATCCCCAGCTGGCTGAGCCCGAACGGCTCGACGCACTATGCGGTCGCGGAGTACACGGTGGCCGGTGCCGAGGAGTTGCTGCGCCTGCTGACCGGCCAGCCCTCCGAGACCGAACCACCCGTGGGCCCCCGCCCCGACCTGCCACCCCGCGGCGCCCCGGAACCCGAGCACCGGGCCGGGCTGCGCACCGAACTGCTGATCCACGCCACCACCCGCGGCGCCACGCTGGTGGTGGACGTGACGCTGGCCGGCACCCCGCTGTGCCACCGGGAAACCACCGTGCCGCCGGAGCTGCGGACGGTGTGGGAGAGCCTGCGGGCCGGTCCACTGGTCGCGGCGGACCGGATGCTGAGCTCCGGGCGGCAGCTGGCCGCCGCCGTGTTCGACGAGCGCTCCCAGCACCTGGTGGCTGAGATGCTGGACCGGCTGCCCCCCGGCGACTGGGTGGACGTGGTCTGGGCCGGCGACGGCCCGGCGACGGCGCTGCCGGTGGAATTGCTGCGCCTGATCACCAGCACCGGCCAGGACCTCGGCCCACTGGCCCTCCAAGCCGGGGTCACCGTGCTCCGCCGGGTGGCCGGGGCCCCGCAGATCACCCCGACGCCGTGGCCCGGCCCGCTGAAGATC
>JBOHHD010000777.1:0-4946 GCA_050700515.1 Pseudonocardiaceae bacterium | reverse complement strand
CTGCGATGTCGCGCTGAACACGGCTCGACGTGGTTTCGGCCGATAGATCGCCGGGAGGAGCCGATTCCCGCGAGCTGAGATAGCGTACATCGCCATTCATCGGGGACCGGTCAACAGCGCGCGGATGGCGTTGCGATCGGGCTTGCCTACCCCGCATAACGGCAGCGCCTTCAGCAAAACGATCTCCTTGGGGGTTTGCGCCCCGGTCAGCAGGCGGCGCGCCGCGGTGCGCAGCGCGGCAGGCTGGGGGGGATGCGCGCGGTTGGCAGGTACGACGGCGGCGCAGACCCGCTGTCCCCACTGCGGGTCGGGCAGACCCACCACGCAGGCGGCAGCCACCCCGGGCAGGCCGGTGAGCACCGCTTCCACCTCAGCCGGGGCGACCTTGATCCCGCCGGTCACGATCATGTCGTCGGCCCGGTCCAGTACGTGCAGCCGGCCCCATTCGTCCAGCTCGCCGAGATCGGAGGTCCAGAACCAGCCGTCGCGGAAGCTCTCCTGCTGCGATGGTGGGGTGTCGAGATATCCGCTCGCCAGCATCGGGCCGGCCAGCCGGATGCGTCCATCGCCGGCGACCCTTATCTTCGTCCCGGCCAGCGGCCACCCGTCGTAGACGCAGCCGCCCGCCGTCTCGGTCATGCCGTAGGTGCGCACCACCCGCACCCCGGCCGTCCGAGCCCGCCACACCAGCCCTTCGGGCGTGGCCGCACCACCCAGCAACACCGCGTCGAAGCCGGTGAGCGCGCCGGGGCAGCGCTCGAGCAGCCGCGCCAGCTGAGTGGGCACCAGTGCGGTGTAGCAGCGGCCGGGCGGTTGCTTGGCCTCGGTCACCCGCTGTGCCGCCGCGGCGAAGCCGGCTGGATCGAACCCGCCGGACAGGTCCAGCACCACGGGGTCGGTGTCCGCCAGCACCGAACGCACCAGTACCTGTAGCCCGGCGACGTGCTGCGCGGGCAGCGCCAACAGCCACCGGCCGGGCCCGCCGAGCCGGGCATGCGCTGCCGCCGCGGAGGCGCGCAGCGCATCGGCGCTCAGCTGTACCCATTTGGGCTTCCCGGCCGAGCCCCCCGTGGAACCTGAGGTGGCCACCACGACCTGGCCGAGACCCGGGTCCCGGGGCGGAGGTGGGCGCCCGGCCGCTACCGGCGCCAACGCCGCACCGCCCACCAGCACGGCCCGCAGAGCAGTGACCAACTCCCGAACCGCCGCCGGCGACCCGTCACAGTTGATCACCCGCATCGCGCCACTACTTCCGCCCCTTTGGCACTTCCGATCTCTTGACGGATCAACGTCCTGCAAGCAGGGTCTCAGAGCATCTCACGGTTTCCCAGGTATCGGCGCAATACCTCGGGAACGCGGACCTCGTGATCAACGGTCTGATAGTTCTCGATGAGGGCCGCGAGCAGCCGTGGCGTGGCGACCGCCGTGTTGTTCAGGGTGTGCGCGAAACGAATTTTGCCGTCGGTGTCGCGGTAACGTAGATTCGCCCGCCGTGCTTGCCAGTCGTGCAGGGTCGAGCAGCTGTGGGTCTCTCTCAGCAGGTTGAGCGAAGGAAACCAGGTATTGATGTCGTTCATCCTGAACTTGCCCAGCCCCATGTCGCCGGTAGCGCACTCGACGACCTCATAGTGCAGTCCGAGATCCTGGAGTATCCGCTCGGCGCAGGCCAGCAGTTCCGCATGCCAACGCGCCGATTCAGCCGGGTCGGCCACGCAGATCACGAACTGCTCGACCTTTTCGAATTGGTGCACCCGCAGCAGGCCACGCACGTCCCGGCTGGCGCTGCCGATCTCGCGCCGGAAGCATGGTGAGATGCCCGCATAGCGAATCGGGAGACGGGCCTTGTCGAGGATCTCGTCGGCGTGCAGGCCGACCAGGGCGACCTCGGCCGTGCCGGCCAAGAAGGCGTTGTCGGCGGGAAGTTCGTACGTCTCCTCGCGGCCTTTGGGGAACATGCCGCTCCCGATCAAGGGGGCTTCCTTGACCAGGGCGGGGACCGAGATCGGGGTGAACCCCTCGGTGATGAGCAGGGCCAGGGCGTAGGAGTGCACGGCCCGCTCCAGCATGAGCAGGTCGCCGGTGAGGGCATAGGCCCGCTCACCGGCGACCTTGCGCGCCCGAGCGAACTCCGCCCAGCCGCGTTTCTCGGCCAACTCCACGTGATCCAGCGGCGGGAAATCGAACTCCGGCGGTCGGCCCCACGTCTTGATGACGACGTTGGCGGACTCGTCAGGGCCGATGGGGGCCCCGGCCCACGGGAGGTTGGGGATGCTCAGCAACAGGTCGTGCAGCCGGGCTCCGGTGTCGGTGAGAGCGTCGCGCAACTCCTTCAATTGTATCTCGATTTCTGCGCTTTCCGCGCGCAGTTCCTCGCGGCGTGTCTCATCCGCCCTCGCAAAGTTTTTGGAGAGAGCTTTTTTCCTGGCCTGCCCCTGATCCACCTCGTGTTGGAGCTTACGGGTCGCCTCATCGAGCTCAAGCAGCTCATCGACATCCACGGCCACGCCTTTGACGCGTACGGCGTCTTTTACCGCATCGGGGTGCTCCCGGATGAAGCGCTTGTCGAGCATAGTAGGGCCAGTCCTCGAATCGATCTTTGTTGATGGTTATGTATCGCTGCGGCGACGTTACCAGTTACGGGGTTCCGGGAGTTCGCCGGTCCGCCGGGCCTGGCCGTTAAACGTCACCGTTAGGTACGGCCGATCCGGTGAGTGGTAACTTCCAGGGTCCCTGGCCCCGGAGGACGGCTCCGATGACCTATTGCACCAACTGCGGCACTGCTCAGCAGCCCGACACCCGGTTCTGCCCCGGCTGCGGCAAGGGAAAGCAGGTGAGCGCACCAGCTGTCCACCGCCGCACGCGGGGCCGACTCGTCGCCATCGTGACCATGCTGGTCCTGCTCCTCGGTGCCGGCGGCGTCGCGGCGTGGGCGACACTTGTCGATACCCCCGACGCCCTCCCCGATCCCGCCCCGCCGCCCTCCCCGCCACAGCCGGAAACCTCCACCAGCCGAGCTGTCGACCCGACCCCCAGCAGCGATACTCCCAGCGTTAATCCCGAGGACGCGGCCCGAGACGGGCTCACCCGGCAGATCTCCCTCGACCGGCCGCAGGTACAGAGCGAACTCGCCGAGGCATGGGTGCCCCAACTGTCCTCGAAACGGCCGGGCCTGGTGGTGGACGGCATACCTTATGCCTACAGCGACATCCTCAACGATCACCTTTCCCTGCGACCCACCTACGACGCCCGGCTGGTGTGGTCCGGTGACTGGTCGAGTTTCCGGGAAGGGGACTTCTACGTCACGGTGGCCGCCGAGCCGTTCAGCACGTCGGCGGAGGCGAATGCCTGGTGTGACACCCAGAACCTCGACGCCGCGAATTGTTTCGCGAAGCGACTCTCCACCACTGCCGGGCCCGACGGAAGCATCGTCAGCCGGTGACGCACCGATCCGGCCGCTTCCCCCTGCGGTCCCCGTTGATGGTGCTGGTGCTCGTGGTCTGCGCGGCCGCGACCATCGTGGGCGCGACCGTGGTGGGAGTCACCAGGGTGGGCGCGCGGGCGACGCCGGGCGGCATGGACTCTCCGGCGTCGCTGTCGCCGGGGACCGCTGCCCCGGAGGCCTCGTCGAGTGCGCCCGTGCCATCCGGTGAGCCGGTGCGGTGCGCGCAGGAATCGGCCATGGCGCAGTGGCCGATCCGGCGCCGGCTGGCCCAGTTGCTCATCGTCGGGGTGGATGCCAGCGGGCCCCGGGAGGCGCTGTCGGTGGTCACCTCCGAGCAGGTCGGCGGCATTTTCCTGGCCGGCTCCGGCACGGGCCTGCTATCCGGCGGGGCGTTGGACCAGGTGCAGGACGCCGCTACGGTGCCCGTCGCGGTAGCGGTGGACGACGAGGGGGGCCGGGTGCAGCGGATCGACGCCCTGGACGGTTCGCTGCCCAGCGCTCGGTCGATGAGGCGGAACCTGTCTCTGGAGCAGGTCTATGCGCTCGCCGTGGAGCGCGGGAACCAGTTGCTCGCCCGTGGTGTCACGGTCGACTTCGCCCCCAGCGTCGATGTCTCCGGCCAACCGAACAACGCCGTGATCGGGGACCGCTCCTTCAGTGACGATCCGGAGATAGTGGCCCGCTATGCCGGCGCATTCGCGCGGGGATTGCGCGATGCCGGGGTGCTCCCGGTCTTCAAGCACTTCCCCGGGCACGGCCGCGCCACCGGCGATTCGCACCGGGGAGAGGTCAGTACCCCACCTCTGGCCGAGTTGCGCGACGTCGACCTGCTGCCCTACCGGCAGCTGCTCGACAGCCACCCCACCGGGGTGATGGTCGGCCACCTCGACGTCCCCGGCCTCACCGAACCGGGAACCCCGGCGAGCATCAGCCCGGCAGCGCTCGCGCTGCTTCGGGACCAGTTGGGTTTCGACGGCATGGTGGTCACCGACGATCTCGGCGCCATGGCGGCCATCACCGAGCGGGTCGACCTGCCCGACGCCGTACGCCGATCCCTCGCGGCCGGGGTGGACATGGCACTGTGGATCACGACAGAGCGGTTGACCGAAGTACTCGACCACCTGGAGCGGGCCGTCGCCGACGGGTCATTGCCCGAGTCCCGGGTGAACGAGGCCGTCGCGCGCGTCTTGGCGGCCAAGGACGTCAACCTGTGTGCGGTGGTTGACCAGGCCCCTGGGGTTGGTGAGCCCGGGAGGTGAGCCACACCATGATGCCCTCGGTGATGGCGGCCGCGTAGCGCTCGCGGCCCTCGGGCACGGAAACCAGCGCCGCCTCCGCCCGGTTACGCATATTGGCGCACTCGACCAGCGCAGCCGGGACCTCGGCGAGGTTCAGCCCGGCGAGGTCGGAACGGGCGTCCAACCCCGCGGAGCCGATGTAGTCAGCGGCGGCGAAACCACCCGCGCGCAACGCTTCGGCCAACGATTCGGCCAGGGTGATCGAG
>JBOHHD010000776.1:0-1850 GCA_050700515.1 Pseudonocardiaceae bacterium | reverse complement strand
CGCGGCCGGCGGGCGGTGGCCTTCTTTTAGCTCCTTACTCGCGGTACCAACCCCATCCGTGAACTTGCTGCCCAGCTTGCGGACCTGACCGGTGAATCACCGGAGTCCCACTACGAAACGCTGCTCGGCGGACTGGCTGATGCGTCTCTGCTTCTATTCCTGCTATCATCACGAATCAGTTCATGATAGCGGGAGTGAGCCTTGTCGCGCACCACGGTTACGCTCAATGACGAGCTGTTGAAAGATGCTCGACGGCTACTCGGGACCAGCGGCATCAGTGACACGGTCAACGCCGCGCTCCTGGTGGCCGTCCGGCAAGCCCGGCTGGCGGCGTTCGACGTCCGTCGGTTCGAGATCACCGACGACGACATCGCGACGGCACGCGCCGACCGGTCCGATTCTCGGTGACCGACAGCCCGGAGGTTCCCGCGCCTCGGGATACCCGGCGGGTCGTCGTGCCAGGTCCGCTGGGGCCAAGTCCGCTGGGCGAGCCCCATCTTGCGGACACGTCGGTGTGGAGCAAGGTGCGGACCCAGCCCGCGCTCGCCGACTGGTTCAATGCCGAAGTCCGAGCCGGCCGGATCGTCACGTGCGGGGTCGTGGTCCTGGAGTTGCTCCGCAGTGCCCGCAACACGGTGTCGTTCCGGGCCCAATCCGAGATGCTCGATGTGCTCGAGCGCTGTCCGGATGGTGCGCCTCAATTCGTCAGGGCTCGCAAGGTTCAGGCACTTCTCGCCGAGCGGGGCCGACATCGTGGGATCCCACCGGCCGACCTGCTGATCGCCGCATCCGCCGAGGCAGCCGACGTCCCCGTGCTGCATTACGATCATGACTACGACCTGATCGCTGAGGTCTCCGACCAGGTCGTGCGTTGGCTCCTGCCAGCCGGGTCGCTGCCGTGACACAGCGCAGGAGTTCGTACTCGGTCACGCTGTGTCGCCCGCGCAGGCGATACCCTGTCCGCCATGGCCAGCCCGGAGTTGTCTCGCCGCGTCAATCGCCTTGAGGAAGACCTCACCGCGATCACCGAGACTGTGCTGGATATCAAGGAGACGGTGGATCGGCACACCGAAACCTTGGCTCAGCACGGACGAGCCCTGGCGGACCAGGGACGTACCTTGGCTGATCACGGACGAATCCTGGCGGACCAGGGACGTACCTTGGCGGACCACGGACGAATCCTGGCTGAGCACAGCGGCGAGCTGGCCGCGATCAGGGAGACCCAGGTCCAGCACGGCGAGGCGCTGGCCGAGATCCTGCGCCGCTTGGACGCTCGCTGATCTGAACCCGTTGCTGGCACGCGATCCCCTTCACCCAGCAGGCGGCCCCCAAGTACGCGAAGTGAATAACAGACCGCGCTGCGGTACGAGAAGCCGATAGAGCCATCGGTCGGTCCGATGGTCGTGCTCAGCTACCGGGAGCACTACCGCACGGAGGTCTGGGCTTGACGGCTTCGCGTGGTACCCATGCGGGTGGGCGAGGTGGACCTGCTGGTGGAGACGGTCCCGGTGGTGGGTGCCGAGCCGACATCGCGCCTGACCAAGGCGGGTGACCGGACCATCGACGCGTTCGCCGCCGCTCAGGTGGCAATCATGGAGATGGCGTCGTCGACGGCGTGAGGTCGTCGAGAAGCTGAGTCGGCGGGCCCGGCGGCCGGACCCCAGGTGGAAGTGGAATTCGGGCTGTCGTTCTCGGCGAAGGGCAACGTGATAGGGGTGATAGGGGTCGGCGGCGAAGCTGCGGGTGAAGATGACCTACGACGCGAAAAGCGGCGGGCTGAGCCGATGCCTGCCGACCCGCGGATTCGCAGGTGACCGACCGGTACGCGACCCAGTTGTTCGCCCGGGTCT
>JBOHHD010000775.1:0-2263 GCA_050700515.1 Pseudonocardiaceae bacterium | reverse complement strand
GCGGCAACCGAGTTCGTTTCCGACGATCTGGCCGGGTTCGGCGCGGCGGTGGATGCCTTTCGAGCCCGGCTGCGGGAGGGCTGATGCTCTTCAGTCAGGCACGTAAGCACGATGTGGTGAACACCGCCAGCGCAACCCGGGTAGCTCGAGTGGACGGATTCGTGGTGCGCCCTGGCCCGGCCCGGGTGGCACTGCTGCGCCTGGGCAAGGTCAGCGGCGCAGGAACCCTGTTGGCCTGGGAAGATCTGCAGGGCTTTGGACCCGATGCGGCGACGATAGTCGACGACGCCGTGCTGCGTCCGGCCCGCGATGAGCTGGAACGGCGAGCTGAGAACAAAGACCTGGAGATCCTGGGCAAGCGGATACTCACCGAGCGCGGCACGGACCTCGGCACGGTCACCGACGTGGATTTTGACCCGGAGACGGGTGCGGTCATCGCTCTGATCACCACGGCCGAGACCATTGCCGGGGATCGACTGATCGGGCTCGGCGGGTATGCCGTCGTCATCGCTGATGAGCTCGCCTCGCCCGCCCGGTAACTTCCGGCGGTTCTCCACGTCGCGGATCATCCGATCCGAATCCTTTACAGCTTTTCCGCGCTCCCGCGCTGCCCTGAGCGCGCTGCCGCGTGATGCGGGTGGCCGCCCCCTGAGCGGCCACCCGCACCCCCTCCCCCTCATGCGCTGATCAGCATTGCACCGGAAGATTTCTCCGCACAAGCGGATAGAAGGGCGCTTTTCGATCCGCATCAGCGAGGTGTACTCTCCGTCGACCACGCCGCACTATCGAGCACCTCTATCGGGTGATGAATTCGGCAGAGCGGCATCACATGAGGAGGTACCTGGTGAGGCAAGGGGTTGTGGGGATCGTTGTCGGCGGGCTGCTGCTCGCGGGTTGTGGTGGTGCGGAGAACAGTCCAGCCGCCGAACCACCGAGTCCGCCGCAGCAAGCCACGGTGACCGTCTTGGCCGCCGCATCGCTCGTGGATGTCTTCGAGCAGCTCGAGCCGGTGTTCGAGCAGGCCACTCCCGGCGCTGACCTACAGTTCAGCTTCGGTGCTTCGTCCGACCTCGCCCAGCAGATCGTCAACGGGGCACCAGCGGACGTGTTCGCTTCCGCCAATGCAAGTCAGATGAAGGTGGTCTCCGACGCCGGGCTGGCCGAGGGTACGGCGAAGGTCTTCACCACGAATGTGCTCACCATCGTCACGCCGATCGGTAACCCCAAGGGGATCACGACATTCGCCGATCTGGCTCGGCCGGACGTGACCGAGGTGGTGTGCGCTCCCCAGGTCCCCTGTGGCGCGGCCACCGAGAAGATCGAGCAAGTCACCGGTGTCACGCTCAGCCCGGCCAGCGAGGAGCCGGATGTGCGCGCCGTGCTGTCCAAGGTGATCACAGGCGAGGCGGACGCCGGTCTGGTGTATGTCACCGATGCCCGCAGCGCCGTGGA
The DNA here is from genome assembly GCA_050700515.1 of Pseudonocardiaceae bacterium. Lineage (GTDB taxonomy): Bacteria > Actinomycetota > Actinomycetes > Mycobacteriales > Pseudonocardiaceae. The sequence goes on along the minus strand of JBOHHD010000775.1, from coordinate 811 downwards.
TCAGCTGGTGCAGATCGATTTTCCGGAGGCCCGTGAGGCGATCAACGAGTACTTCATCGCCGGATTGCGGGAAGCCCCACAACCTCGGTACGCCCAGGCGTTCGTGGACTTCATCCTCGGTCCGGATGGTCAGCAGGCGCTGGTGGACGCCGGCTTCGGCAAGCCGTGACCTCGGCGTGGCACCAACTCCGGCTGTGGCCACTCACCCGCCGTCACCGCAACGGCACGTCGGCTTTTTCCCGACCACAGACCTGCCCACTGCATGCCACCTGAATGAGCTACAGATATGGGCACGTATGGGGCAGGAACATCCGGTGAGTACCGGCCCCAGCGGGACGGAGCCAGCCACCCCACGTTTACTCCTTGACCTCGTTTACCCAGCTCAGAGGATAAATGTGGGTGGTAAAGAGGGTGCCCCCGGTGGGAGTCGAACCCACACTTCGGCCCTTTTAAGGGACCTGCCTCTGCCGGTTGGGCTACGGGGGCGCCTGCGCAGAGTATCCGCGCCGGGGTGAGGTGGGGTTCGCCGGCGTTGCGGCAGTGGCTCGGACGAACTCGGCCTTCGGCTCATTGAGCTGGCCCAGCGCCACCACCTCGCGGGGAAAAAACAGGGCGGCGGTCCAATCGGCGACGACCCGGACCTTCCGATTGAAGGTCGGCATGCGGCTCAGGTGGTAGGTGCGGTGCATGAACCACGCGACGATCCCTTTGAGGCGGACTCCGTAGATCTCAGCGGCACCGCGGTACAGACCCAGGCTGGCGACCGATCCCGCGTAACGGTGTTGATAGACCTTGAGCGGCTGGCCACGAA
>JBOHHD010000774.1:0-7638 GCA_050700515.1 Pseudonocardiaceae bacterium | reverse complement strand
ACCGCGGCATGCTCGAGGTACTGCCGCTGACCCACATTCGCGGCCGATCCCTGCACGACAGCTTCGTCATCGTCGACGAGGCGCAGTCCCTGGAGCGCAACGTGCTGCTCACGGTGCTGTCCCGGCTGGGCAGTGGGTCCCGGGTGGTGCTGACCCACGACGTCGCGCAGCGGGACAACCTGCGGGTCGGCCGGCACGACGGGGTGGCCGCCGTGATCGAGAAACTCAAGGGCCACCCGCTGTTCGCCCACATCACCCTCACCCGTTCCGAGCGTTCCCCGATCGCCGCCCTGGTCACCGAAATGCTGGAGGGCGAGGCCCACTGATCAGATGGCGGCCAGGGTGGCGGCGTGGGGGAGGCAGCGGCGGCAGCCGAGCCGGTCTTTGGCGACGACCAGGGCTTCCAGCGTGCCGCAGTGTGGGCAGGTTACCGGGGTGAAGGTCCGGGTCGGACGCAGCCAGCGCAGCGTCAGCGGGAACTCCCGGTGGCCGCGCTGCACGACGCAGGACAGTCGCAGCGCCGGAACCCATAGGACGTGCAGCCGGAACAGGCGGATGGTGTGCGCGGGCCGGAACTTCTCCTCGACCTCGGCCAGGCGCCGGGCTCGTTCGGCGCGCGTGGCGGTCAGCTTCGCATCGAGCATCCCGCGCTTGTCGGCAGTGGCCGTGCGCCGCCTGCGGTCGAGCGTGGCCAGGGCCTCGTCGTAGTAGGCCCGCGTGCGGGTCACCTCGTCGATGCGAACACCCTCGGCATGTGAGGTCAGGACTTGCTGGCGGGCGGTGGCGGTTTCGGTGATCTGCTGGTGGGCCGCGGCAACGGCCGCGACGAGCTCGGTAGCGGCAGGCGTGGCGGGCGCCTGGAGCTCCCGGGGGTACTGGGCCAGCACAGTGCTGATCTCCGCGGGCAGGTTTACCTGCCCGGGTACCGCGATCCATGCCTCGGCCCGTTCCTGGAAGTGGTCGTCCAGACCGACGGCGTAGGTGACGAGCGCACCCACCCGCAGTACCGGCACGAGCTCACGCGCCGGCACCCCGGTCAGGTCGATCCGTCCGTGATCCACCGTGAAGGTCTCGCGCGCCCGGGACAGCAGGGCACCGGCGTCGGGAATGGTCGCAGCGGGGGTGGCGAGGTAGTCGTGGCCGACGTCGCCGCGGCGCAGGACCTCCTCGGTGGCGCGGTCCAGCGCGGGGTGCCCGGCGGTGAGCAGCACCCCGTTCTCCTCCCGGGCCACTTCCGGGTCGGCGGTGACCAGCACCTCATCGGGCAGCTCCAGGGTTTCCTGTAAGGCAGCGGGCAGCATCACGAGGGTCGCGTCCTGGTCCGATTCGTGCAGGGCGCCCTCGCGTTCGGCCCAGCGCAGCCAGAATCCCAGGGCGGAGTCGGTGGTCATGTCGGCTCCGCGACGAGGAGATCGGTGGCTTCCCGGCTGGTCAGGTACTCGCGGCGGGCCCCGGCCAGCTCGTCGCCGATGGCCTCCAGCGCTGTGGCGAACTCCGCGTCGTCGCGGGCTTGGACGTAGCTGGTGAACACGGCCGATTCCAGGTCGAACTCGTCGGAGATCCGACCCAGGATCATGTCCAGCTCGCCGACGACCAGCTCGAACAGGTTGATCTTCTGCTCCAGGACGTGCAGCAGGTGGTCGTCGATCGTGCCGGCGGTGACCAGGTTGGTGAGCTCCACGTCATGGGTCTGCCCGATGCGGTGCAGCCGCCCGAGCCGCTGCTCGATCTGCATCGGGTTCCACGGCAGGTCGTAGTTGACCATGACATGGCAGAATTGCAGGTTGCGTCCCTCCCCGGCGGCCTCGGTGGTCACCAGCACGTCGGCGTCGGCCTGGAAGTCCCGCACCGCCTGATCCTTGTCGCGGCGGGACAGCCCGCCGTGATAAACGGCCGGAGCCAGCCCGGCCGATCCGATCACTGTGGTCAGGTGCTCGACGGTGCGTCGGGACGCGCTGAACAGCACGACCTTCTCGCCGCGAGCGGCCCGCCGGCCCAGCAGCTCCAGCAACGGGCGTTCTTTCCCGCTGGTCACGGAGGCAGCGGTGGTGGCGAGGTCATGCCAGCCCAGTTTCGTCAGCGAAGGGGCCAGCGCCACCGGACCGGACCCCGCCAGCCGGGCGGTCTGGCGCAACGCCAGCAGGGTGCTGGTCGACGCGTCGGCGGCGGTCTCGCGGATGCGGGTCCCGAGCTCGGCGTACAGGGCGGCTTCGTCCGGCGCGGGGGTGACCCGCACCGTCTCGGCGAGCCGCTGCGGCAGCATCACGCTGACCTCGCTGCGCCGGTGGCGGACCATGACCTCGCGCATCCGCGCCTGCAGCGCCGCGATGTCGCGCACCGCGCTCTCGTCGCCGCCGCCGTGCTTGCTGCGGAACTCCCTGGCGGTGCCCAGCAGGCCGGGTGCGACCAGACTCACCAGCTCGAACAGGTCGTCGAGCCGGTTCTCGACGGGGGTGGCGGTGAGCATCAGCAGGTAACGCGTGCGCAGAGCGCGGGCCAGCCGGCCGGACGCGTTGCGCGGGTTGCGCACCCGGTGTGCCTCGTCGATCACGACGAGGTCCCAGCGCTGCTCGACCAGGACCGAGCGCAGCGGGTCACGCCGGGCCGCGGCCAGCGAGGCCACCACCACCGGCCGGTCCGCAGAGGGTTGCCAGATCCCGGCCCGGGGCACCACCGAGGGCAGCCGGAACTTGCGATCCAGCTCCTCCTGCCACTGGCCGACGAGACCGGCCGGAGCGACGACGAGCGTTCGATCGGCCAGCCCGCGCTGCCGCAGCTCGGCCAGCACCAGCCCCGCCTCGATCGTCTTGCCCAGCCCCACCTCATCGGCGAGGATCGCCCGGCCCCGCATCCTCCGCAGGGCGGTCTGGGCGGCCTGCACCTGGTAGTCGTACGGCGTGAACGGCAGCTGCGGCACCGTCACAAAGGTGTCGAACCCCGGGCGGCTCCACATCGTGACGGCCTCGTCGACCAGCGTCGACCAGCCCTCGTCGACGACCGAACACGTTCGCAGCCGGCCCAGCAGGTCGGCGTAACCAGCCGCGACGATCTCCTCGGCGTCCACTCCGGTCGCCACCGCGCCTTGCGCAGGAGACATAGGCCCCACCCCGATTCATCCGCAGAATTACGGTGCCGGCGCTCACCGAACAAGCGCTCTGCGCAAACCTTATCGAGTGGCCCCGACAAGGCCGACGCGCAACTGGGCGGGGTGTTGGCCGTAGATGAGCCGCCGGCCGCGCTGCGCCGGAAGACTTCCCAGCGGTCACGACGACAGGGGAGTGGGCAGTAGGGCGCGCACGGCGTCGATCGTGTCGGCGTCGGCGGCATCCTTGTCCGGCCGGTAGCGCAGTACGCGGGCGAACCGCAGTGCTACTCCACCCGGGTACCGGGAGGAGACCTGCGCCCCGTCCAATTCGATCTCCACCACGAGTTCGGGGCGGACGTGTACCACGTACTCCTCGGTGCGCTGGGCGATCTCCTGGAGTGCTCGGGTCTGCCAGGTCAGCAACTGATCGGTCAGGCCCTTGAAGGTCTTGCCGACCATCACCGGCGGACCGCCTGCGGGATCCCGGGCACCCAGGTGCAGGTTGGACAGCCAGCCACGGCGTCGCCCGTGTCCCCATTCCGCGGCCAGCACAATCAGATCCAGGGTGTGCACCGGCTTGACCTTCTGCCAAGCTCGGCCGCGGCGTCCAGCGGCGTACGGCGCATTCAACGACTTCACCATCACCCCCTCGTGCCCGGCCGCCAGCGACGCGTCGAGCAGCCCGGGGGCGGCCGCGACGTCCTGCACGGAGGGCATCCGGTAGGGGCCGGCAACGGCGTCCAGCGCGGTCAATCGGTCGGTGAGTGGGGAATCGAGCAGGTCGGTGCCGTCTCGGTGCAGGCAGTCGAAGAAGAAGGGTCGCAACAGCAGTTCCCTCGGCGACTCGGCGCCGAATCGGCTCATAGTCTCCTGGAACGACCGTGGCCTGCCGTCGTCGGTCAGCGCCAGGGTCTCGCCGTCGAGCACCACCGAGGTACACGGCAACCCGCGCACCAGGTCGACGAGCTCCGGGACGCTCGTGGTGACCTCGCGCAACGTCCGGGTCCACACCCGCACCCGCTCGCCGTCGCGGTGTACCTGGATGCGGGCGCCGTCCAGCTTGTACTCCACCGACACCTCGCCCAACTCGCCCAGCGCAGCATCCAACGAGTCGGCCGGACAGGCCAGCATCGGGCGCACCGGACGGCCCAGCTCCAGCCGGAATGCGTCCAGCGCCGACTCGCCCCCCGCCATCGCGGCGACTGCGGTGGCGGGCAACCGGCCGCAGAGCATGAACGCCCGACGCACCGCCTCGGCGGGCACTGCGGAGGCCGCCGCCACCGCGTCGAGCATGACCCCCTCCAGGGCACCCTGGCGCAGCTCGCCGGTGAGCAGGGCGACGAGGAAACGTTGCTCGTCGGAGGTGGCGCGGGCGAACAACGCGCTGAGCATGGCCAGTCGGCGTGCGGCGGATCCGGCGCCGGTGGTGCCGGCGATGTCGCTCAGTGCCTTGTCCACGGCCTGAATGGTGAGTTCGGGTGCCGCCGCCGCCGGTGCGTCCAGTGCGGCGAGCGACGACCAGCCGATGCCGAACCGGCCCTGGCGCGGCTCCCCGATCAGGAATCCGACGACGATGCCGAGTTCGTCCGGATCCGAGGTGGTCACCAACAGCGCCGCCAGCGCCTGCGTCTTGGCCTTGCGGGACCGAGTCGCGGTCAGTGCCGCCGACGCGGCCACCACCTCGCTCAGGCCCACCATGAGCGACGACTCTGCCATGCACAGGGCGCCATCGGCTGCTGACCGCCTGCGCCATCGGCTGAGTAGGGTTCGGCACATGACGGCGGAGAAGGTGTCTGTCACCGCAGCGCAGTCGACCGGTCTGGCCACCTTGTACGGCCGCGCGCTGGATGCCCGTCAGTCGGATCCGATTCTCGGTGACCCGACGGCGCAGGACGCGGTGCGCCGGATCGACTACGACTTCGCCAAGTTCCGGATGGGCATGGACCAGGCCCTTGCGGTGGCCCTTCGCGCAAGGCATTCGATGACTGGGTCAGCGAATTCCTCGCCGGCCATCCGGGCGCCACGGTGCTGCATCTGGGCTGTGGGTTGGACGGCCGGGTCTACCGGCTCGCCCCGCCGCCGGCCGTGCGCTGGTTCGATGTGGACTACCCGAACGTGATCGCGCTCCGCGAACAGGTCTATCCGCAACGCGAGGGTTACCGCATGATCGGCTCCTCGGTCACCGACCTGGAATGGATGGATGAGGTGCCCCCCGACCAGCCGACTCTGGTCGTCGCCGAGGGCCTGACCATGTATCTGCGCCGTGAGCAGGGTGAGGCGCTGCTGCGCACTCTCGTGGACACCTTCGGTACAGGCGAGATGATGTTCGACGTGTACAACACGGCCGCGATCAGGCTGCAGCGGTTCAACCCGGTGCTCCGCGGGGCTGGGGCCACCCTGCACTGGGGCATCGACGATCCGCGGGAACTGGAGAAGTTCGGTCTCACCCTGCTCGCGCGGCGGACCGCCGCCGATTTCATCTCACCGGAAACCCGGTCCCGGATGTCGGTGAGCATGCGTCTACAGCTGCGTCTGCTGGACCTGCTCCCGCCGTTGCGCAATATGGGACAGCTGCTCCGTTACCAGTTCTGATCAGCCGCGCATCCACCGATCGGTGGAGCGATGATCCACTGCGGACGGTGTGAGAGGTGCGCCCACCTCCGCGATCAGATCCAGGACCCGGGCATCGGCCCCGGAAAGAACCTTCATGATGCAGCGAATGGTCGTCCTGGAAGGATGAATGGTATCTGTCTAAACCGCGAGGTGTCTGTGGTCACCTTCGATCAGGTAGGCAGCGGCGAGATCGGTCTGCCCGAAACAGCGGCCTCGCACGCGCCACGGTGTACACATTCAGCACCAGTAAACGGCGATCTGAGGTGCCCTCCGGGGACATCGGCGTTCAGCCGAACACCTCGTGCGCCGAGCCGGCGGTGACGGCTCGGCGCAGCCAGGCATCGAGCTGATCGAGGTCTGCACACCGGATGATCCGGAAGCGGGCCTCGTCGGTGACGTCCACGCCGCGGGCCTCAAGCACTGTGAGCACGTCTGCCGCTTTGGCCTCGGCCCGGCCTTGGTCCCGGCCCTCGTGCCGGCCGCGTGCGAGCAGCTCCCGCGCGTACTCGCCCTGGTAGGCGTAGGTCTCGGTCTTCATCAGTGCCTCCAAGTAGCCCCTCGCGGCCTCCGGCAACGAGGCGAGGACCAGCCCAGCATACGAGATCGCGCGATCCGTCTCGACGAACGACAACACCTCGACCAGTACATCGATCACCCCTCGATGTTCCGAGGCTCCACCGTGCGCCAACGCCGAGAGCACCGCCAGCTCCGGTACCCCGGCCGCATGCTCCACTTCGGTCAGCACCGGAACCTGGTCCGGCCCCAACACACGCGGCACCCCGCGCCAGTCCGGTCCGATCTCGATCGGCCGCGCGCACCACTGCGCCACCGCGGCATCGACACAGATCACCATCAGCACCGTCGGGCAGGCCCATCGCGCATGTAGCGTCGCGACATAGACCGGCCAGCTGCGCCGCTTGGCCTCGTCGCGGCGGAGCTGGACCTCCACCACGACGGCCAACACCGGCCGGTCCGCCGCACGCAGCACCACCACGGCGTCGGCGCGGTACTCCGTCGGTGTCACGGCCGTACTGTCGGCGGATTCGAGTCGCACCTGTTGATGTACCGGCACGTCGACCATCCCGGCGAGCAGCTGCGGAACCAGCGAGGGCCGGTTCCGAATCAGCTCCAGCAGCGTCTCGTGCATGATCGAGGGCACGGCGACGACGGTAACGACCACCCCCGACAGTTCCGCGCCACCGACACAGCACCTGCTCTTCGAAGGAGTCAGTCGAACTCGCCGTCGCGGATTCCCGCGGTGAACGCGGCCCACATACCCAGGGTGATCCTCAGCGCTGGCCCGGCCGGGTCCTTGCTGTCGCGCACAGCCCGGTGACCGCCGTCGAGACCGGCGACCTCGACGCAGGCGGCGGCGGCGGCGCTGCGGCGTGACTTGCGCCATCGGACATGTCCTAGATCAGCATGCATCTGTCCTCGCTCTCATGTTTGCCGTGCCACTTCCGAGAGCCATTGTCGGCTTTCCTCGGGTGGGAGCGCCTGGCGGTGGAGTATTTCCCACAGCTCCACCAATCGCCGGATCACTTTCTGATCGTCCGTGATGTGCCCGTTGATGGCGTTCTCCTGATGACCGAAGGGCGGTGCCACGTCGTCGTCGAAGGTCAGCACGGAGAACGCGCCCGCCATGCTCGGGTGTAATCCGGCTGTGTACGGCAGGACGTGCACCATAACGTTCGGCCGCTGTGCCAGCTCGATGACGTGGGCCAGTTGTGCTGGGCCGATCTCGGTGTCTCCCATGGCGCGTCGGAACGCGGCCTCGGAGACCACAGTGGAGAAGCTCAGCGGCGCCTCATCGTCGATCAGCCGCAGCTGCCTGCGTTTCCGTGCCGCGACGAACCTCTCGATCTCGTCTGGGCTGAACAGGGACCCGCCCACCAGATGGACACGCCGCGCGTACTCCTCAGTTTGGAGCAGACCGGGAA
>JBOHHD010000773.1:0-3660 GCA_050700515.1 Pseudonocardiaceae bacterium | reverse complement strand
TGTCCGGATCCTGGGCAAGCATCCACGGCGCCGACGACGACGGCCGGCTCACCGTGCGCCAATCCGGACCCCGCCGCCTCGCCGACGAGGCATTAGCAGCCATCCGATGGTTCGCCCGACGCGGCGCCCCACCCTGCAGGCGTGGCTGTGGGAAGTCGGACCCGACCGACAAAGCGTCACACTCCCCGACACAGAGACACATCACCGTTCGCCGGTCCACCCATCCCCAGCTCGCGGGCGCGTCGCCGCCGTCCAGTCCCGCCGCTGCGCGGTCCTGCTCACCGAACTGCGGGCGTCATTCGCGCGGCGGCGACGCTGGTCACCGAGCTCTACACCGGCCAACTCACCCACTACGACCGAGCCGCCGGATGCGGTGGATATCGAATCCATGACCCAACGACCGGAGAGATCAAACGGCTGTACGTACGGCCCGAACACCAGGGCCAAGGCCAGGGCAACGTCAAGGTCGCATAGCGTTGAATTACCGCTACTTGCGGCGCACCATCAACCGACTCCATGATCACTGTTTGTGAAGGAAAACCGACGAATTTGGCAGGTTTTCCTTCACAAACGGTGATCATGGGTACGGCGGCGCACCTCGCCCCGGCCATCACCCCCCACCGGCTACACCCCACCCCGAGATACGTACCCCACCGTGACCACCGCATCAACCGGGCCTTCACCAAATCCCTCCCGATCCCCCAATGATGACGCAGCAGTTGGATGGTGCCGAGCTGAGTAGCGCGCCGGCCTGAGTCGGAGGTGCGCGCGGCGCTGGCCCCCGCCGCGTCGACACTGGTCAGCTGGTAGCTGGACCGGCCCCGTCGCCACGGCAGCGGGTTGTCCAGCGGCTTGGCCGCTCGCGCAGGGTGCAGCTCGCGGGGCACCCACCGGCACGACGCGGAACGCTTCCTCGTTGTCGGCAAGTTCTGTACAGATCTGTATACTGCCGTACATGACTGCACAGCCGCGTGAGCCTAACCCCGGCGGTCTCCTCGAAGTTTCCGCTGCCGACGCCCGCGCCCGCATGTCCGAACTGCTCGATCTGGTCGAGGACGGGCAATTCGTGTATCTCACCCGCCACGGCCGTCGCGTCGGGGTGATCATGCCGGCGGACATCGGCGAGAACTACGAGCGCATCGAGGACGACTACTGGGCGCGCCGCGCGGCCGACGCGGAGAAGGGCGAGCTGATCCCCTGGGAACGGGCGCTTGTCGAACTCGAAGGCGGCCGGGAGGCGTGAGCTACCGCATCGAGATCGCAGCTGGTGCCCTCAAAACGCTGTCGAAGCTTGACAAGCCCGTGCGCCGTCGCCTCGAAGCGGCCATCGACCGACTCGCCGAGGAGCCCCGCCCGGCTGACGTCGTCGCCATGAAATCCATGCCCGGTCACCTCCGGATGCGGGTGGGTGACTACCGGATTGTGTATACGGTGCAGGATCACCGGCTGGTGGTGCTGGTTGTTGAGTTGGGCCACCGCCGCGAGATCTACCGCTGACGGAAGTCGGCCGCATGGTCGAGGGCCCACTGCCCGAAGGGGCGCGGTGGCCGTCCGGTGATCCGCTGGAAGGTGTCGGTCGGCGGGAGCGACCCCGGCCCATCGACCGAGACAGCCAGCAGCTCGATCCGCCAGTCGGCGAACTCCTCGGGGCAGCCGTCCCGGAGCCACTGCACGCGAGCCTGCCGCGGGGTCAGCTCCTCGAAGCGGATCTCTTGCCCCGTCGCCACGCCGATTGCCCGCACCTGCTCGACCTGCGAGACCTTCGCCGGGCCGGTGATCGGGTAAGCGGCGCCGACGTGGGAGTCGGTCAGCAGCGCCGCGACCGCCACCTCGGCGATGTCGGCCTCGTGGACCAGGGGGTATCCGGCCGCGCCATACGGTTCGCGCACCACGCGCTCGGCGCGGATCCGCTCGGCCCAGCCCAGGGCGTTCACCGCGAGCAGCCCCGGCCGCACATGGGTCCACTCCGCATCGGTGGCCTCGACCATCAACTCCAGCTCCCGATGGGCCTGGCGTTCCTCGGCGAGATGCCGCCGCAGCGGGCTCAGGGTCTGATCATCGGGGTCATCATCGGGCTCGAACCCGGCGGCAGCAGCGGAATGCACCACGAACCGCCGGACGCCCGCCCGCACCGCCTCGTCGACGAAGCTGGTCCCGGACTCCGGGACGGCGGAGGCGAAGGGGAACAGGTAAACGCGCTCGACTCCGTCCAGCACCTCGCGCCAGCTCCGCGGCCGCTCGAAGTCCCCGTACACCACCTCGACCCCGGCCACGAGGCGCGCGGCCCGTGGATCGCGGGTCATGGCCCGCACCCGCTGACCGGCACCCACCAGCCGGTCCACCACGCAGCGACCTATGTTGCCCGTCGCGCCGGTTACCAGGATCGTCACGGTGTTCCGTCCGACTGGCCGGAGGAGCGGAAGTCCTCCGTGTGGTCGGCTGCCCATTCGGCCACCGTTCGCGCCGGCCGGCCGAGGACCTCCTGGACGGTCGGCCACACGGGGTCGGGTTTGTCGACGGCCCGGGCCCAGATACCGAGCAACCAGTCGACGAGGAACGGGGGAATCTCGTCCTTGACCTGCTCGCGCCACTGCTCGGGAGTCAGTTCCTCGAATCGGACAGCGCGGCCGATGGCCTTGCCGATGGCCGCCACCTGTTCGGTCTTGGTGAGCGCCTCAGGGCCGGACAGGGGGTAGATCTTTCCGTGGTGGCCGTCGGCCAACAGCGCGGTGGCGGCCACCGCGGCAATGTCGCGCTCGTGCACCGGCGCCTGCCGCGCGGCGCCATAGGGAGCCCGCACCACGCCATCGGCGCGGATCGCGTCGGCCCAGTCCACGAGGTTCCCCGCGAACATGCCGGGCCGCACATGGGTCCACTCCAGCCCGGAGTCCTCCACCGCCCGTTCGGCGGCGCGGTGGAACTCCCCGATCGGATCGTTCTCAAACCCCGCGCTGACCGACGACAGCACCACGACCCGCCGGACACCGGCCTTTTTCGCGAGGTCGACCACCTGCTGGGTGTCCCCGGCGGGGAACAGGTACATCCGGTCGGCACCGTCGAACGCGGACACCAGGGACACCGGATCCTCCAGATCACCGCCCACGACCTCGACCGCCGCCGGCAACCCGGCGCTTTCTGGCCGTCTGCTCAAGGCCCGCACGTCCGCCCCCGCCGTCAACAGCTGTTCGACCACATGACGGCCGACCGTCCCGGTGGCTCCGGTCACCAAAATCCTCACTCGGTTCCTCCACTGTGATGAGTTCCCCAAGCGACGGTAGCCAGGCCCGGGCCGGGCGCGCACATAGGTATTTGCATTCGCGAATAGTGGCGGATGGCCGCCCCTTGCTATCGAGCTGAACCGCGCCGGCTTGTCGTGCCGGTACGCGCACAGGTGTTCTTCACCGACCACCGGCGCGTCAAAGGTGCCCGGCCGCAAAGACCGGAAGTTGCTCGCGAGCTCCATCTGAATATCTTGATCAGCTCAGCTTCAATGGAGTCCGGCCACAAAGACCGGAAGTTGCCTTTGTGCCCGCTTGGCCCGTCGGTCGGCCAAGCGCTTCAATGGGGTCCGGTCGCAAAGACCGGAAGTTGCAAAAACCGGGCGTCACCCTCACCGAGGGTCTTGGTGCTTCAATGAGGTCCGGTCGCAAAGACCGGAAG
>JBOHHD010000772.1:0-1723 GCA_050700515.1 Pseudonocardiaceae bacterium | reverse complement strand
CTTGTCAAAATCATATCCTGATTCAGCAACGCCTTAATCCATTACAAATGAGGTAATTTGACAACATGCGATGCTTCACCCTGTAAATTGTTTAATGCGTTTGATAAGCGATCGCTTTTAACCGCTTGTTCTGTATTCTACTGACCGGCGTACCTGAGTGAACTGGAATACACTGTTGATACTATTTTAGACCCAGATGTAGAAGCAGGCGTGGCATCTATTTGCCGGCTCGCTCCTTTTCCTCAGTACTCTTGTAGGAGGTGTCTCATCCCTACAGTGGCCGTCGTAGCAGTTGACGGAGTAGATGACCCACCAAGTCCGCTCCTCGCGCCCTCACCAAGTTTCAAGAACCCCCCAGGCGTCGGTAGAGCCGTCCGTGGAAGCGCAGCCACACCACACCCCCGTTGGCATCCCGGAGGAAGTTCGCCCGGCTAAAGTTCGGCTGGCCGCTCTCGTCATAGACGAGCACGTAGTCGTCGCGGTAGAAAACCAGGTGGAACACCTCCGGCGTGTCCTCCGTCTCTGCGATGTTCGAGGGATTACCGGGGACGGCCGACTCGACGCCCGTCCTCTGCGTCATGCGCAGCCGGCCGTTGTCGTCCTTGAGCTCGATATTGGTCTCTATCACCGCACCGCTAAAGTCGATTCCCTGCCCGGTGTAGCGACCCTCGTACGGAGCCAGCTCGGCCCGGCTCAGGGCCCGGGGCTTGGCCGGGAGGTTGCTGACCCCGGCGAACCGCCGCAGTGCCCAGTCGTCGACGAACAGCTCGGCGAGCAGGTCGGCCCCGCCTTCAGAGTTGGTAAGCACGGTAAGGGCGAACTGCCGATCGGGAACCATGATGAAGCCCGATCGCTGCCCCGGCACGGTCCCGCCCCACTGGACGAGCCGCACCCCCTCAGCACTCGGCCGCAGCATCCAGTTCACTCCCACGCCCTCGAGCTCGACGAGCATGGTTCCGCCCGGCCCCGGGTTGGAACGCATGGCGACCCGGGACTTGTTCGTGAGCAGTCGGGTCCCGTCCGGCGCCGTCCGCCGAGGTGGAAGGCGGCGTAGCACAGTTGGTCCCGGACGCTGGAGATCAGTCCGCCGGTCGGATTCATGCTGCGAGGAGGAAACGCCCAGAACGAGGTGTCGACCACGGGCTTGCCGTCGACGATGTTGTGCGAGGCAGCCACTTTGAAGCCGACGATCTCGTCGGAGAAGAAGCGACTGTGGGTCATTCCCAGCGGGTCCAGCACCAGCTTCCGCACGGTGTCCTCGTAGGTTGAGCCAGCTACTACCTCGATCACACGTCCGGCCAGCGAGATGGCGGCATTGTTGTAGGCGAACACCTTGCCCAGCGGTGTCAGCTGGGGGAGCTGCGCCATCCCCGCCACGTACTCGGCCAAGGCATCGTCGCCCCGCCCGGTATCTCTATAGTATTCGCCCAGCCAGCCCGGGCTGTGATTCAGTAGCTGGCGCAGGGTCACCCGAGGCGCCACCGAGGAGTCCAATGTGGCAAAGTTGGGCAGATAGGTTCGCACTGTGGCGTCCAGGTTGAGCTTGCCCTGCTCCACCAGCCGCATCACTGTGGTGGCAGTGAATGTCTTGGTGGTCGAGCCGATGCGAAACAGGGTGTCACCATCGACGGGCTGGGGGTAGTTGACGTTGGTCACTCCGTAACCGCGGATGTAGCTGGTGCCGTTGTGCAGCAGGCCTAGGGCCACGCCTGGGATGCCATAC
>JBOHHD010000771.1:0-11369 GCA_050700515.1 Pseudonocardiaceae bacterium | reverse complement strand
CGCGGTGGCGGCGAGCGCGGCGCTGCTCGTGCTCGCTCTGGGTTGCGCGGTGCGTGGCTTCCGGCGACCGGTCGTGAGCTGAGAGCCGTTGGGATTCACGTGCTTCGGCAGGCCAGCAGACTAGCGGCACTTCATGCAGAGTGGGGGCGTTTTACCGTCTGATTTCCGTCGTCACCGGCTACCTCGGGGTTGAGCGAGGCGGCGGTGAGGTTGGCTCGGCCGTTGATACCCAGCTTGCGATAAGTCCTGGTCAGGTGGACCTCCACGGTGTTCGTGGTGATGAACAGCGCCTGGGCGATGTCGCGGTTGGAGTGGCCGGCGGCGGCGAGTTCGGCTACCCGCCGTTCGCTGGGGGTCAGCGCACCGGGGCCGGACGGCGCGACGTGCCGGGGCCGGGCGCCGCTGGCCCGAAGCTCGGTCCAGCCATGTTCGACCAGGGGCGTCGCACCACAGATATGTGCCAGTTCGACTCCCTGCCGCAGTTGCCGACGGGACTCGTTGCGCCGGCCCGAGCGCCGCAGCGCAGCCCCGAGGTCGATGAGGGCTTTGGCGTATTCCAGCCGGGCCGGTGAGGACGCCAGGACCTCGGTGGCCTCGTGCAGCAGCGCCAGGCCATCCTGGTCGCTGTGGACCAGGCCGGCGACCCGCAGGGCGCGCCCCAATGCGGTGGGCGCTCCCCAGCGGCGGGCCAGGGTGATTTCCTCGGCCACCAGCTCTCGAGTCTCCTCCCAGCGGCCCAGGTGATGCAGGGCCAGCGCCGCACCTGAGCGCCAGGGGAGGATGGCGGGATTCTGTCCGCCGTGCGCGGCGAAGCTACGACCGCAGGCCAACCAGGTCTGCAGGCCTTCCTGCATCCGCCCCTGCAGGGTCAGCAGACGGGCGCGGCTGCCCAGCAGCCAGGCCCAGTAGCCGGTTCGGGGCAGCGGCTGGTGGGACTGGCTGGCCACCGTGAGCACCGTCTCGGCCTCGTCCAGACTGCCCTGCTCCATCAGCGCGTCAGCCAGGTAGGCCGCGACGATAGGCACACCGACATCTTGGGACGTGGCAGTGGTGGCCCACAGCGCATCACGAAGGTTCTCCTCGGCCTCGGCGAGAGCGCCACGCGAGAGCCAAGCGGCTCCCCGGAAACACTTCGCGGGCGCCAGGGCGAACACCGAACCGCGGCGATGCGCCACCGCGATCCAGGTATCGAGCAACGGAATCACTTCGTTCAGGTCGGCCGCGATCAGGACGAAGCAACCGAAAACCGAAAGCGGATTGGCTTGCTCGATGAGGCTGCCGTCACCCAGTCCCCGGCGGGCCAAAGCCACCGCTTCTTCGGAGCTCATTCCGGTCAGTAGGTCATGAAAAGCGATCGTGACATCAAGCATGCGACTGCCGAGGCTGGCATCCGACGTTGCGCGGCGTAGCGTGCTGACGCTTTCCGCGCCGGCCCTGCGTCGGGCCGGGTCGAGCAGCGCCGTATGAATGAGCAGCGCGTGGAGTCGCTGGTGCAGGTCGGAGTGCTCCGCGCGGAGTCCCTGCACCGCCTGTGCCAGCACCTGGCCCGCCTCGTTGCCCCGACCGGCCATGAAAAGGGTGAGCCCCAGCATCTCGGCGATGACCGCCCGGCTCGCCGGGTTCTTGTCGGCGGCCATGGCGGCGGCGAGGTAGTCGGCGCTTTTGGCCGCGTCGAGGAGCTGTGCGGCAGTACCGAGCTGAAAGAGCAGCTCCGCTCGTTCCGTCTCGGGTGGCGGTTCGAGCAGGCAGCGTTCCAGATAGGACACCGCACTGTCGGGCGACCCACGCGCAAAGGCTTGATCTGCCGCGCGTCGCAAGGTGGTCACCACAAAACTGTCGTCGGCCGGGGGGACGAGCAGCAGATGGGCGGCCAGGCGTTCCGGGGCCGCACCGCTTTCGGCGAGCAGCCGGGCCGCCCGGGCGTGGCCGTCCAGCCGCGCGGTCTCGGTCAGCCCTTCGTACACGGCGGCTCGCACCAGCGGATGGACGAAGCTGACCGTCCCGACGCCGGATCCCTCGGGTGGAGGCGGCGAATGCTGTTGCAGGATCTCGATGTCCCGGAGCTGGCGGGCGGTCTGCAGCGCTTCCGTGGGTTCCAACCCGGCCAGGATGGCTGCGTGGGTGAGGTTGGCACCCTCGCCCAGGATGGCCAGCGCGCCGCAGAGTGCCATGGCCGGGGTGCCCAGCCGCGCCAGCCGCAAAGCCACCCGCCGCTTGACTGCCTGAGAGCCGATCTCGTACAGGTGCAGTGCTCCGGCACCGGTCGCCCCGAGGCCCTCGGCGGCGGCCGTGTCGGCCAGCTCACGCAAGAGCAGCGGATTGCCACCTGTGGCGGTGTGGCAGGCGAGGCAGAACGCATCTTCGGCCCGCCCGGCCAGCACCGTGCGCACCAGCTGCGCGGAAGCCCCCTCGCTCAACGGCGCCGGGCGCAGGGTCGTGGCCAACGAGTCGGTCGTGATCTGGGTCAGCAGGTGCTGGTCGGCAGTCGGCTCGGCAGGCCGCAGTCCCACCGCCACCAGCAGCGGTAACCCTTCCAACCGGGGCATGAGGTAGGCCAGGAAACGCAGCGACGGCGCATCTGCCCAGTGCAGATCGTCGACCACCAGCAGCAACGGATCCTGCGCCAGGTTCGCCGTCAGCCAGAACAAGCCATGCAGGAGCGCGAACGAGATATCCCCGGCTGTCTGCATCGCATGGACCTGCTCGAAGAGCACCGCGGCCTGGGCGGCGGCTCCGGAGAACAACTCCTCCAGTTCGGCTTTGTCCACCTTGGCCAGGACGGGCTCGAACAGCTGACGCACCACGCCGTAAGCGAACTGCTGCTCGAGTTCTGAACCGCGTGCGGCCAGCACGCGCATACCGGCCTCCTGGGCCTGGCCTCGGGCCGCGGCCAGGAGCCGGGTCTTGCCGATCCCCGCCGCCCCTTCCATCGTGACGAGCCGACCCGCCCCCTGGCATGCCCGGACTATCAGCGCCTCCAGCACCTGTAACTCGCGCTCGCGCTCCAAGAGCTCTAGGTTCTGCACTAGTCACCGACCTTCGTCCGGGTGGTTGCCAGTGTCGAGCAGGAGCCGCCTCTCACCCGCGTACTCGACTAGTTGGGGTGGAGCGCGTAAATATTGGGGGTCGCAGTGGGGGCGGCCAGGACGCCTTTGCCAGGCGCCGGAGCGCAAGATTAGCACCGGGTGTGGGGCCGCCGAACTGATTCGGCTCTCGCGGAGGAGTTACGGGATTCTTGGCTCAGACGTATCTCTTGACGCCTGGATCGATGAGGCTCCATGTCCGGCTTGACCAGTCTTACGCTACGGCAGCACACCGGCCGACAGCTGAGATCACTGTGTGGCGAGCTGTACCCGGAGGGTGCCACCGAGGGGTGCGTACGACTGCTGCGGGACATGGTGGGGAGAGCGGGCTCTCGATCGGTGGCCGAGCCTGCGCTGTGGCCGTCATTCGTCTCCGACGACCACACGCCGGTCGAGTTCTCGCTCTCCTTCGATCGGGGGCAGGAGCCGAACCTCCGGGTGCTCGTGGAGCATCTCGCGGCGGAGCCCACCGCGGGGGAGAACCTGCGCGCCGCGCGGCGACTCACGAATCGGCTGGCGCGTCGCTACGGGCTCTCATTGGATCGTTTCGAGGCCATTGCGGACCTCTTTCTGCCGGATGAACCGCAGGGTTGCTTTTCGCTGTGGCACTCTGCGGTTCTCCGGCCTGCCGGCCAGCATGAGTTCAAGGTCTACCTCAACCCCGCTGTGCGTGGTGCGGCTCAGGCGCCGGCGCTGGTCGCGCAGGCCTTGGAGCGACTGGGACTCCACCGTGCGTACGCCACGGTGGCCGCGTACGCCTTCCGGCCTGGCTGGCAGGCCGACCGGTTCGTTTTTCTCGGCCTCGACCTCAGCCTAGGGCCGCACTCGCGGGTCAAGGTATACGTCGCGCATGACGGAGCAGTGGTGGATGATACGGAACGGGCCGCCCGCCCCGTCCGGGGCACGGTTCCCGGCGCCGCCCGGGACTTCTGCCGTCTGGTCGCAGGTTCGTCGGGCCCTTTCACCGGGCGCCCCCTTCTCTCCTGCTATGCCTTCGTCGACGGTGACGGCGACTCGCCGAGTGGCTACACCTTGCATCTGCCCCTGCGCGACTACGTCACCGATGACGAGGCGGCACGCAGTCGCGTGGCCACTCTGTTGCATCGGCAGGGCAGCGACCCGGCGCTGTTCGACCGGGCACTGAAGGCGCTGGTCGGGCGCCGGCTCGACGCGGGCGCCGGGTTGATTTCCTACGTGTCCCTGCGGATGGGACCGCTGCGGCCCGGCGTGGCGGTGTATCTGTCCAGCGAGGCATACGGCCAGCCCCTGAAGGCGTCGGGATGAGCCACGAGCAGAAGGTGCGCGAGTTCTACGACAGCGCCGTCCATTGCTACGAGTCGATCATGGGCCATACCTGGCACCACGCGGATCCCGAGGCCGAGGCCAGGGGACTGTCCGTACTGGAGGCCGCCCAGGTACTCGAGGAGAAGGTGGTGTCGCACAGCGGACTGCGGTCAGGGGATCGAGCGCTCGACTTCGGCTCCGGGGTCGGCGGTCCCACGGTGTACATGGCCGGGATCTCCTCCGCCTCGTTCGTCGGCCTGTCGAACAACGAGGAGCTCAGCCGGCGGGCCCGTGACCTGGCCAAGCAGCTCGGGCTCACCGACCGGGTCAGTTTCCTCACCACGGGCGACGAGGACTACAAGACCCTTGTCGCGTTCGCCGACGCGAGCTTCGACGCGGTCATCTTCTGCGAGTCGGTGTGCCACCTGCCGGACAAGGCCGCGTTCTTCCGTGCCGCCTTCCGGATCCTGAAGCCGGGTGCTCGCCTGGTCGGGATCGACTGGCTGCAGCGATCCTTCGGCGAGCACCGGACCGACGACCAGATCCTGCGGTTCATGCGGCCGGTGAACGAGCACATCCGCATCCCCGGCCACGGCAGCATCACGAGCTACCAGGCAATGATGGCGGCGGCCGGGTTCCAGGTGACGATGGCCAGGGATCTGTTCGAGGGTGTGCAGTGCTGGGGCAGCACCCCGAAAGAGGAACGTCCCCGGTGGCTGAACTATGACGGCCCGGAAGCGGAGCTGTTCCGCAAGGGCAAGGCAGCCCTCGACGCAGCACGCGAGTCGGGCGTGTTCACCGTCGGTATGTTCGTGGCCGTCAAGCCCGGGTGAGCCGCTGAGCTAGGCCACGGGAAGGGGCTCCAGGCGGCAGTTGAAGGGACGCAACAACTCCGGTATCTCGACCAGCCGGTAACCCGGCACCCGCTCGGGACGCTGGGCGATCTTCGCCAGTACCTCGCCCACGTACTCCAGATGGCTCTGGGTGTACACGCGACGCGGGAGCGCCAGCCGCACCAGCTCGTAGGGCGCCGGGTTGAGCACCTGGCCGTTGCCGTCCAGCTCGGCGAGGTAGAGCGAACCCAGCTCCGAACATCGGATCCCCCCCTGCAGGTACAGCTCGCAGGCCAGCGCGTGGCCGGGGAACTGTCCCGGTGGCAGGTGCGGCAGCAGCCGCGCGGCGTTGAGGTAGAGCGCGTGCACCCCCGGCGGCTGCACGATCGACACCCCCACCGAGTCGATCACCTCGGCCAGGTGGCCCGCTGCGGCGGCCCTGGCCCGCAGGTAGAGCGGATCGGTGACCTCGACCAGGCCCTGGGCCACGATGTCCAGATCACGCCCGGTCAGCCCACCGTAGGTACGGAAGCCCTCGGTGGCGATCAGCAGCAGTTCACAGCGCTTGGCCAGCTCCTCGTTGTGCATTGCCAGCAGGCCACCCATGTGCGCGATGCCGTCCTTCTTCAGGCTCGCCACGCACCCGTCCGCGAGACCGAAGGCGAGCTGAGCGACATCCCGCGGGGTGTGGCCGGCGTACTGGGCCTCCCGCTGGGTCACCAGCCACGCGTTCTCCGCGAACCGCGCGGCGTCCAGGAAGAACGGCACGCCGTGCTCGCGGCAGAGCCTGCCGGCCGCGGCGAGATTGGCCATCGACACCGGCTGCCCGCCACCACCATTGTTGGTGATCGTCATCATCACCAGACCGACCCGTTCCTGCTCCGGGCCGGTCAGCACCTCCTGCAACCGTGCCAGGTCGATGTTGCCCTTGAACGGCTCCCTGCTGTCCAGGTCTCCGGCCTCGGGACAGGGCAGATCCCACGCCACGCAGCCGACCAGCTCGACGTTGGCCCGGGTGGTGTCGAAGTGGGTGTTACTGATCGAGATCTGGCCCGGTTTGAGTATCGCGGTGAACAGGATTCGTTCGGCCGCCCGGCCCTGATGCACCGGCAGGAGGTGCGGATACCTGGTCAGGTCGCTGACCACCTGGCGGAACCGATGGAACGAGCGCGCGCCGGCGTAGGTCTCGTCACCGGCGATGCCCGCCGCCTGCTGTGCGGCCGACAGCGCGCCGGTGCCCGAGTCGCTGAGCAGATCGATGGTGACCTCCTCGGCGCGCAGGTTGAACTGGTTGTAGCCGGCACGCTCCAGGGTGCGCCGGCGTTGTTCCGGCGTGGTGATCGGAATCGGCTCGATGACCTTGATCCGGTACGGCTCCATGATCGGCATGACGTGACCCTTCGAGGCGAGAGGCAACGACGTTCGACAGGGGTGGAATCAGCAGGTGAGGGGAACGCCCGTGTCGGGGGCGGACAGTTACCCGACGCGAACCGGGATGGTGTCGTAGCCGCGGAGCACTCGGGTGGGACGGCGGTGGGGTGCGCCGGCCAGCGCGAGGTCGGGAAATCGCCGGAACAGCGCCTGCAGGCCCACCTCGCCCTCTACCCGGGCCAGCGCGGCACCGATGCAATAGTGGATGCCGCTGGAGAAGGCGAGGTTCTCGCCGGCCTCGACCCTTCGGACGTCGAACCGATCCGGGTTCGGGAAGATCGCGGGATCGCGGTTGGCACCGCCGAGCAGCAGGATGATGAACGAGCCCGCGGGCACTCGATGTCCGGCCACTTCGGTGTCGCGCAGGGCGACCCGCCCGGTGCGCTGCACGGGCGACTCATGGCGCAGGATCTCCTGCACGGCGTTCGCCCACCCCGCGGGTTGCGTTCGCAGCGGGCCGAGTTGATCGGGGTGGCGCAGCAGCAGGACAGCGCCGTTGCCCAGCAGATTGACGGTGGTTTCGAAACCGGCGGCGAGCAGCAGCATCGCCGTGCTGCTCAGCTCGTCAGTGGTCAACTTCCCGTCGTCGTCGTGCGCGGTGACCAGGGCGCTGAGGATATCCTTCGAGGGAACATCCGCTCGATGAGCGCGGCGGATTTCGGCGAAGTGGCCGAGCATCCAGCGGTGCAGCGCGGTCAGGTCGTGCTCGCAGCGGCGGAAGTCGCGGTAGCTCAGCCCGACATCCAGCGACAGCGAAGCGCCTGCCCCCCAGTCGAGGAATTGGCGGCGCATCGCCACCGGTGCGCCGAGCATCTCGGCGATCACGGTGGCCGGCAGCAGGCTGGCGTAGCGCGCCACCAGGTCCACCGTCGCGTCACCGGCGCGCGGGCCGGTCTTCGGGATCGAGTCGGCGATCTCGTCGAGCAGTTCCTCGGCGATTTCCTCGACCCGGCAGCGCAACGCCGCGATGGCCCGGGCGCTGAACGCCCGGGTGACCAGCTTGCGGTAGCGGGTGTGCTCGGGCGGATCCATCACCACCATGGATGGTGGCTCGATCGGACCCAGGACCGGGCGTCCGCCGAATTTCATGGCCAGCCGTATCGGCCCGGGCAGCTGGTCCAGGCGCACCTGACCGAAGTCCGGGCTGCGCAGCACGGCCAGGCAGACGTCATGGTGCGCGGAGATCAGCGCGATCCCGCTGCGAACGATTCGGCCCTGTTCGCGCAACTGGTCGTAATACGGGAAGGGGTCCTCGCGAATCGCCGGGTCGATCAGCAGTCGCGAGCCCAGGTCACCGGCGCGCATCTGCCGGTGCACCGTACGCCTGATCAGCCCGTGCCGAACAACCCACCGGATCCTGCGTCGTATCACCATTGTGGCCTCCACGGACCACAGTACGAACGAACCGACTCCCCGCGCACGGTCGCACGCGGTCAGTGCCCGACCCGAGCCACGGCGCCATGCCCGCGCGGCGCGTCACCAGCAGGGAGCGGTTGCGGGTCAACCGCCCTGCTCCCGGGATACCCTAAGCGCTATTCAGAAGTCTTTGACCCCGGGGACCCCTGCGTGACCGCAGATTTCTGAATAGCGCTCCATGCTGATCCGAAAAGCGCCGACCTTACCAATTGATCATCGGAAGTAATGGATGAACTCGACCGAGGACGCTCATTGTGCATGGATGTGGCAACGGCTTGATCAGGCTGTCCAGCACTTTCCGGTTGGCGTCAACGCGCATCGCCCCTGATCGTGCCCGGTCATCAACTGGTCGAGCGCCGGGTGTCGTTCAAGAGGAAATCAACCGTGCCCTCACTTGAGCACAGCGCGGCTGGATACGAACAAGCTCACAGCGCCATCGCGCGGTGTGCGGCGGCCTAGCATGGGTCGAACAGCTACTCGGTAGACTACAGATCACAGGAGATGTACTACAGATGGTATTCAAGAAGATACTCGGCGCGCTCGGGGTCGGTGGCCCCTCGGTGGACACCGTGCTCGCCAACCCGCTGACCCGCCCGGGTGCCGACCTTACCGGCGAGGTCCGCCTCACCGGGGGCAAGCACGAGATGGGCATCGAGCGCATCGCGCTGAGCCTGGTCACCCATATCCACACCGAGCACGGCGCCCAGGCGGTGGAGTTCCACGGCGGTGTGGTTGCCGAGCGGTTTCTCCTCCAGGCCGGTGAGGACAAGGTCGTCCCCTTCGTCCTGACCCTGCCGTGGGAGGCGCCGATCACCGAGATCTACGGCCAGCACCTGCCCGGTATGAACCTGGGCGTGCGCACCGAGCTGTCCGTCGCCAAGGCCGTCGACAAGGGCGACCTCGACCCGGTCTCCGTGCAGCCTCTGCCCACGCAGCAGCGGGTGCTGGAGGCGTTCTCCCAGCTCGGGTTCCGCTTCACGAAGGCCGACCTGGAACGCGGCCACATCTACGGCCTGCACCAGCAGTTGCCGTTCTACCAGGAGATCGAATTTTTCCCGCCGGCCCAGTTCGCCGGGCAGATCAACGAGGTCGAGCTCACTTTCGTGACCAGCCCCAGCGAACTCGTCGTGGTGTTGGAGGCGGACAAGCGCGGCGGATTCTTCAGCTCCGGACAGGACGTTTTCGGTCGCATTCACGTGACCCACGCGCAGGCGATGATGACTGACTGGGCCGCCGAGCTCACTGGGTGGCTCCACCAGGTCACCGAACGCCGTCACCAGTACCCGGGCTACCAGAAGGGCTCCGGCGGAGGTTATTACGAAGGCCATGAGGGGCACCGCCGAGGCCCCGGCATGGGTGGGATGGTGGCTGGAGCCGCCGCGGGTGTGGCCGGTGGCATGATCCTGGGTGAGGTCCTCGACGGGTCCGGCGAGGAGTTCTTCGGCGACGAGTAGAAAGAAAACGGCACATGGCCCTCGCCACGGGGAGCGAGGGCCACGTGCCCAGGGGTGTGGCGCGACGTCAGACGACCCCGGCCTGATCAATCATCAGCGAAGCCCAGCTTTTCGCGAGCAGGCGGGCCAAGCTCCCCAACCTTGCCCGACGAGTACCTTCTCGGCGATGGCGATCTGCTGCGAGCGAGTGGCTTTGTCGGCCGTGGTCGCGTATTTCCCTCCGCCGTAGGCGTTCCAAGTGCTGCGAGTGAACTGCAACCCGCCGAAGTAGCCGTTGCCGGTGTTGATGGACCAGTTACCGCCGCTCTCACATGCCGCGATACGATTCCATGTCGCCTCCGAGGCGGCTTGCGCGGGCGCGGCGAACATCAGTGGAGCCATCAGGGCAGCCGTGACGATGCCGGTTCGAGCGAGCAGTCGGGAACTCCGAGTCATGATCGAATCTCCATACCGCGCCTGCGTCTGGTGGCCTCCTGGCCGGGCGGGTTTCGGGTCCCGCACCGACCGATCGCCGGTCTGCGCTCCTGTCCCGGATTCGGGTTAGGTTTTGGTATCCGGGCCCGAGGGACAGGGCTCGGCGCACCGGACCCGGATTCCCGCACTGCGGTTGGCCGCCGAGCGGGACGTCTTGACCGTTACAGGCCGCCCGAGGCGGTGCAAGGGGGTCGTCCCGAGACCCGCTCGGGTCCATGAACCACGCACTCGGCGGAGTGAGCTCACCGTTCACGCAGGTCGCGCGTTCTCCACCGGGTGAACCGACACGCCGGATACCGTGGCGCCACCCTCGCTCGGACCACCGGTACGAGGGTCACACATCAGGTTGGAACCGCCGCTGCACCGGTCACGAATTGGGGTAGCGGGACGATTGCCCGGCTCCCTCCACACCGCCTCTGGCGGTGCCGCAGGAACTCGCCCGACCCGCGCCGGGATCGTCGGCGCGAGTGTTACGGTAGGTGCCGCGCGTCGCTGGTTCCCGATCACTCCGCTCCGATCCTGAGCGGGGTGGGGTCAGCGCAGCCGATGCGAGTGATCGGTGCGCCTCTCTCGTCCGGGTAAATCTGGCCCCTCCTCGCTTCCGTGCTCGTATTCCGGGTGCCGGGGGTGGGTTGCGGCCGTTGCTGCTGTTGTGCCATTCCGATGTGGTGTCGGTGGAGGCCGACCGTTGGAGCGTTGATCCTTATGGTGGTGAGGTGCGGGAGGGTTGGGTCTATGGTCGTGGTGCGTTGGATATGAAGGGTACCAACGCCGTGTTCATGGCTGCTTTGTTGCGGCATCTGGGTGAGGGTGCCCGGTTCGATCGGGACATCATTTTTCTTTCCGACTGTGACGAGGAGGTCGGTCCGTATGGCACCCGGTGGCTCGCTGAGCAGCATTACGACCGGATCGACGCCGGTGTGGTGATCACCGAGGGGGGTTGGATGCTGGCTCCGCCCGGTTCGGTGGAACCGGTGCTCATCACGCTGACTCGGCAGGAGAAGATCTCCGCCCAGCTGGAGCTCGTCGCCCAGGGGACCACGACTCATTCGTCGCGCCCGTCGCTGGACGCGGCGATCGTGCGGTTGAACCGGGCGGTGGTTCGGTTGGTTGATTACCAGCCCGGCATTGGTCTCACCGAGGTGACCAGGCCGTATTTCGAGGCGTGGGCGGCGGGTACCGGCACCGTGAAGCTGGCTGAGGCGCTGCGGTTGCTGCTGGGTGCCACCGAGCAGGCCGAACGCGACCGGGCCGGCACGCTGGTGATCGGGCTCAGCAAGCACCCGACAGCGCCCGGATGGCCCACCCACCGGCAACCCTGGACACTGATGTCTTCCAGGCGTTGGAGACCGCGGCTGGTCAGACCTATCCGGGCGCGGTGATCACGCCGGGTC
>JBOHHD010000770.1:0-11640 GCA_050700515.1 Pseudonocardiaceae bacterium | reverse complement strand
GCTGGTGAGTCGGATCCGGTCGGTATTGGGTGTGGAATTGGGGGTCAGCGCACTGTTCGAAGCACCCACAACAGCCGAACTGGCTCGGTTGATGGACACCGGAACCCAGCAAGACGCGTTCGATGTGCTGCTGCCGCTACGCCCACACGGAACGCGCGCGCCCCTGTTCTGCATACACCCGGCCGGCGGCGTGAGCTGGTGTTACGCCGGGTTGCTTCGCGACCTGCATCCCCACCAACCGGTTTACGGGCTGCAAGCCCGGGGCCTGGCCCACCCCGGCCCGTTATCGGCCACGCTGGACGACATGGTCACCGAGTACACCGACCGTATCCGTGGTGTGCAACCCACGGGGCCTTATCACCTGCTGGGCTGGTCCTTCGGCGGCACCGTGGCGCACGCCATCGCCGTTCGATTGCAACACCAGGGCGAGTCGGTAGCGTTGCTGGCCATCCTCGACTCCTCTCCTTTCGACTCACGGCGGGGTGTGCGGCCGCTGCTCGGAGACCAGGAACTCCTCACTCTTCTCCTCGAGGTCGTCGGTCACACCCCCGTCGAAGAGGACCGTCCACTGAACGTGTCCGATGTGGTGGCGATTCTGCGTGACGGGGAATTTTACGGTGGTCTGGTAGCTGATATGGAGGAACGCCATGCCACGGCATTCATCGAGATCTATGCCAACAACGCCGCGCTCATGCCGACCTCGCCCGTGGGATGTTTCGAAGGCGATGTGCTGTACTTCCAGGCGATGCACGACAGGCCGGCGGATGCACCCACCGGCCAGGCTTGGCGGTCCGCGGTGACCGGACACATCGAAATCCACCAGATCGCGTGCGGGCATAACGACATGACCCAGCCGGCGCCTCTGGCCCATATCGGCCGAGTAGTGGCCGAACATCTTGAGGCCATCAACGACCAGCAGCAAACCCTGGGATCGTGATGAGCGTCGGCGTGGGGTCAGGCGTTTTCCCGCTGAAAGGTACGGGCACCGAAGGCGACGGCGACCACGGACAGTGCCACCGGGCCAGGATCCCGAGCAGGACGGTCGAGCCGGTGACCTGGCCCACGAACGCCACACGGGTGGTGTCGACCACATAGACGAGGGGGTTGAACCGCGACACGGTGAACAACCAGGCCGGCGCCAGGGACATCGGCAGCAGGTCGTGGGCAGGGCCGGTTCGGGGTCTGCGGTGGCGTCGGGCAGCTCCCCTGGGGATAAGTCGTTGGCCCAGGCTCATAGGCTGGGACGATGAATACCCCCGTCCTGACCGCCGTGGCCTGGCCGTATGCCAATGGACCTCGGCACATCGGCCACGTATCCGGCTTCGGTGTCCCTTCCGATATCTTCGCCCGCTACCAGCGGATGGTGGGCAACCGGGTGCTGATGGTCTCGGGTACCGACGAGCACGGCACTCCGATCCAGGTGCAGGCCGATCAGGAGGGCGTCACGCCCCGCCAGCTGGTGGACAAGTACAACCGGGTGATCGTAGGCGATCTGCAGGGTCTCGGCCTGTCCTACGATCTGTTCACCCGTACCACCACCGCCAACCATCACAGCGTGGTGCATCAGCTGTTCCTGGCGTTGTATCGCAACGGCTACGTGGTGCCGAAGACGGCGATGGGCGCGGTCAGTCCGTCAACCGGGCGCACCCTGCCGGACCGCTACATCGAGGGCACCTGCCCGATCTGTGGGTACGACGGGGCCCGCGGTGACCAGTGCGACAACTGCGGCAACCAGCTCGACCCCGCTGATTTGATCAATCCCAGATCCCGGATCAACGGGGAGACCCCGCGGTTCGTGGAGACTGAGCACCTCTTTCTCGACCTGCCCGCCTTCACCCAGGCGCTCGGCGGGTGGCTGTCCACCCGTACCGAGTGGCGACCCAACGTGCTCAAGTTCTCGCTGAACCTGCTCGACGACCTGCGCCCCCGTCCGATCACCCGGGACCTGGACTGGGGGGTGCGGGTCCCGCTGGACGGCTGGCGCGACGCTCCCATGAAGCGGCTCTACGTCTGGTTCGACGCCGTGATCGGATACCTGTCGGCGTCGTTGGAGTGGGCGCTGCGCTCCGGCGACCCGGACGCGTGGCAGGCGTGGTGGTGTGACCCGGCCGCGCGCTCCTGCTACTTCATGGGCAAGGACAACATCACCTTTCACTCGCAGATCTGGCCCGCGTTGCTGCTCGGCCACAACGGTGCGGGGGATCGCGGCGGCGAGCCAGGGGCATTCGGCCGCCTCGAACTGCCGACCGAGGTGGTGTCCAGCGAATTCCTCACCATGAGCGGGTCGAAGTTCTCGACCTCCCGCGGCACGGGGATCTACGTCGGGGACTTCGTGCGGGAATTCGGGCCGGACACGCTGCGCTACTTCATCTCCGTGGCCGGACCCGAAACCCAGGACACCGACTTCACCTGGGACGAGTTCGTTCGCCGGATCAACTTCGAGCTGGCCAACGAATGGGGCAACCTGGTCAACCGCTCCATCGCGATGGCGAACAAGAACGTCGGGGCGGTGCCGCGGCCCACCGCGGTGCAGGCCGCCGACGTCGAGCTGCTGACGACGTCGCGAACGGCGTTCGACACCGTCGGGGGGTTGTTGGAGCGCAACCGGGTCAAGGCGGCGATCAGTGAGGCGCTGCGGGTGGTCGGCGCGGCGAACAAGTACCTGTCCGATCAGGAGCCGTGGAAGCTCAAGGACGACCCGCAGCGCCGGGACACCGTCCTGCACACCGCGCTACAGGTGGTCGCCGACGCCAACACGCTGCTCACCCCCTTCCTGCCGCACGCCGCCCAGCGGGTGTACGAGCAGCTCGGCGGCACCGGAGTATGGGCAGCCCAGCCAGAGATCAGGGAGGTGTCGGAGTTGGTCGCCGGCAGTGGCCCGGACTACCCGGTGCTCACCGGGGATTACGGCACCGAGCAGGCGCGCTGGGCCAGCATCCCGATCGAGGTGGGACGCCCCCTGGCCAAGCCCACCCCGTTGTTCGCCAAGCTGGATCCCGCACTCGGTGAAACCGGACCTGCCTGGGCACCGATCCAGTGACGAGCGTGCGCGAGCGTGCGCCCGCGCCGCAGCCGTTGCCGGGGACGGCGACGGTGGTGGACGCGCACACGCATCTGGACGCCTGCGGCGCCACCGATCCGGCCGGTGTCCGCGCGGCACTGGATCGGGCGCAGGCCGTCGGAGTGTCCGCCGTGGTCACCGTCGCCGACGACATGGCTTCCGCTCGATGGGTGGTGCAGGCCGCGGGCTGGGACGAGCGGGTGTTCGCCGCAACCGCGCTGCATCCCACGCGCACCGCGACGATGACCGACGCCGACCGCAGTGAGCTGGAACGACTCGCGGGCCAGCCCCGAGTGGTGGCGGTGGGGGAGACCGGGCTGGACTACTACTGGCCGCGGCGCGACCCGGCGGTCGCGACTCCCGAGGTACAGCGCGAGGCCTACCGCTGGCATATCGACCTGGCCAAGCGGGTCGGTAAGCCGTTGATGATCCATGACCGGGACGCGCACAGCGATGTCCTGGCCATTCTGACCGAAGAGGGGCCGCCGGAGACGGTGGTCTTCCACTGTTTCTCCGGAGACGCCCGGATGGCCCGGATCTGCGTGGACGCCGGTTATGTGCTGTCCTTCTCCGGCACGGTGACCTTCCGCAACGCCCGGACGCTCCGCGAGGCCGCGCGTCTGGTCCCCGACGAGCAACTCCTGGTGGAGACCGACGCCCCGTTTCTCACCCCGCATCCGCATCGCGGTAAGGCCAACGAACCGGCCAACCTGCCCTATACCGTTCGCGATCTCGCCGAGTTGCGCGGCCAGGAAGTGGCGCACGTGGCCGCGTCGAGTACGGCCGTCGCTGAGCGGTTGTTCGCGTTCGGTCGGCCGCGGTGACCGTTCGGCGCCGCAGATACCGTTCGTCGACACTAGCGTGCTCTTGGCCACATCTTCCGCTCCAGGCCCTTTGCTTTCGTGGCCACCGCCCGTTACCGTCTCGTGACCGTTAGCCGGGGTGGGGAGGAACACCCGGGTACGAGCGCGTGGGTTCGTGGTGGCTGGCTGGAGGGCCACCCGTAGAGAGCCATGAACCCGCGATGGGTGAGTTCTGCCGCTGTTCGTCGGTGGCAGAGGTGAGCCAGCGTGCGCAGTTGCGCGTTCTCGTGCTTTTCCCCTGCCCGGAACTGCGACGACTGGACACTAGTGACCACTCGCACGTCCGTCCGGGCTGCCCTGGTTGCCCTCACCCTCGCGCTGGGTGCCGGCACCGCTTCAGCCCTCACGATCGGCAAGACCGTCACCATCATGGTGGATGACGAGCAACGAATCATTCACACGTTCGCCTCTTCCGTTTCCGGGGCACTGGAGTCCGCGGGCCTGCACGCCGATGACAAGGACGTGCTGGCGCCCACTGCGGACAGCAAGATCGAGGACGGCAGCCGCATCGTGCTCAAGCGCGGTCGGCCGCTGAATCTGACCATCGACGGCACCCAGCGCGAGGTCTGGACCACGGCAGCCACCGTGGAGACCGCGTTGGAGCAGCTGGGAATGCACGACAAGGCCATGGTCCTCTCGGCGGAGAACTCCCGGCCCATCCCGTTGGAGGGGATGGTGCTGGACGTGCGGGTGGCCAAGCCGGTCACCCTGGCCGACGGTGGCGCGGAGCCCCGCGAGATCTCCTCCACCGCCCGCACCGTCGGTGATCTGCTCGCCGAGCTGGACACGCCGCTGCAAGGCCCGGACACGGTGACGCCCGACGTCGCTACCGAGCTGCAGCCCGGGATGACCGTGGAGGTGACCCGGATCCGCACCGAGGAGCGCACCGAGCGCAGGCCGGTACCACCCCCGGTGCAGGAGATCGAGGATCCGGAGCTGGCCAGCGGTGACGAGGTGGTTGACGAGCCGGGTGTGCCCGGGGAACAGATCGTCAGCCTGCTGGTCACCTTGATCAACGGCCAGGAGACCGAACGGCAGGAGGTCGCCACCCAGGAGGTCACCGCGGCCCAGCCGCGGCTGGTCCGGGTCGGTACCAATGACTCCTCCGCTCCCGAGGTCCAGGACGGTTCGGTGTGGGACCGCCTGGCCCAATGTGAATCGGGAGGGAACTGGGCCAT
This sequence comes from Pseudonocardiaceae bacterium, assembly GCA_050700515.1. Lineage (GTDB taxonomy): Bacteria > Actinomycetota > Actinomycetes > Mycobacteriales > Pseudonocardiaceae. The sequence goes on along the minus strand of JBOHHD010000770.1, from coordinate 6,538 downwards.
CAACACCGGCAACGGGTACTACGGCGGCCTGCAGTTCAACAAGAGCACCTGGGACGCCTACGGCGGCGATCAATACGCCGCCTATCCTCATCAGGCCAGCCGAGAGGAGCAGATCGCCACCGCCGAGAGGGTTCGGGACGACCGGGGTGGCTACGGTGCCTGGCCGGCCTGTTCGGCGAAACTGGGGTTGTCCTGACCCTGCCCCCGCCACCGCCCGCCCTCTTGGGACCGGCGGAGGTACGTAAGCTGGCCGACCGGCTCGGGTTGCGCCCGACCAAGCGGCTCGGGCAGAACTTCGTGCACGACGCCAACACGGTGCGCCGCATCGTGGCCACCGCCGCCCTCACCACAGACGACGTGGTGCTGGAGGTCGGCCCGGGACTGGGCTCGCTCACCCTCGCCCTGTTGGGCGTGGTGGACCTGGTGCTGGCCGTGGAGGTGGACGCCTTGCTGGCCGGTGCGTTGCCCGCCACGGTGGCCGAGCGCGCCCCAGCGCGCGTGAACGCGCTGCGGGTCCTGACCGCCGATGCACTGCGGATACGTCAGGAGGAGATAGTCGAGGCCGCCGGTGGTGCGCGGCCCACCGCATTGGTGGCGAACCTGCCCTACAACGTGGGGGTCCCGGTGCTGCTGCACCTGCTCGCCGAGCTGCCCAGCCTGCGCAGCGGGCTGGTGATGGTGCAGGCCGAGGTGGCCGATCGACTCGCCGCCGCACCGGGCACCAGCAGCTACGGCGTACCCAGCGTCAAGGCGGCGTGGTTCGCCGAGGTCCGCCGTGCCGGTGCGGTGCCCCGCGCGGTGTTCTGGCCGGTGCCTCAGGTGGACTCCGGTCTGGTCGCGCTGACCCGCCGACCACCACCGTCGACAGTGTCGAGAGAACAAGTCTTCACCCTGGTCGACGCGGCATTCGCGCAGCGCCGCAAGACATTGCGGGCCGCGCTGGCCGGCTGGGCCGGATCGGCCGCTGAAGCCGAACGAGTGCTGCGAGCGGCTGGGGTCGACCCCACCGCTCGCGGCGAGCAGCTGAGGATCGGCGATTATGCGCGGATCGCACTCGTGGGTGCCTAACGGTGTCACAGCACCGAACGCCACTCACGAGCGCGCAGCGCATACCCTGGGAAGCGTGCTCGCTGTCGTGCCTCAACCGGTCACCGTGCGCGTCCCCGCCAAAGTCAATCTGCACTTGGGCGTCGGCGACGTGCGCCGGGACGGCTATCACGAGCTGGTCAGCGTCTTCCAGGCGCTGTCTCTGACCGACGAGGTGACCGTTGCGGCCACCGACTCCCCCGGTGTCGAGGTCTACGGCGAGGGAGCCGGGGTGGTGCCCACCGACCGCCGCAACCTCGCCTGGCGAGCCGTGCTCGCGCTCGCTGCCCATGCCGGGCGGGAACCAGCCGTGCGCGTCGTGCTGCGTAAGGGCATTCCGGTGGCCGGGGGGATGGCCGGGGGCAGCGCGGATGCGGCGGCCACGCTGGTCGGGCTGGCCGGGCTCTGGCGGCTGGAGGTCAGCCGCGAGGAGCTCGCGGGGCTTGCCGCCGAGCTGGGCAGCGACGTTCCCTTCGCCCTGCACGGGGGGACCGCACTGGGCACCGGGCGGGGGGAGAACCTCGTACCGGTACTGGCCCGGCACACCTTTCATTGGGTCATCGCGCTGGATCGACGCGGACTGGCCACCGCAGACGTCTACGGAGAGCTCGATCGGCTCCGCGCCCAGGCTTCGTCGACACAGGGGTGCTCGCCACAGCGGCTCGGCCATGTCGAGCCCCTGCTCGAGGCGCTGGCCTGCGGGGACCCGCGTCAGCTCGCGTTGCTGCTCGGCAACGACCTGCAGGCGGCCGCGGTGTCACTGCGCCCCGCGCTGCGCCGCACCTTACGGGCCGGAGTGGACGCCGGTGCGCTGGCCGGGATGGTGTCCGGCTCAGGGCCGACCTGTGTCTTCCTGTGTGCCGACGCCGACGCCGCGGTCCGGGTCGCCGCCGAACTGGCGGGCGTCGGGGTCTGCCGTACGGTCCGGGTGGCCAGCGGCCCGGTGCCCGGTGCCCGCGTGGTGGGTGACCCCCGCCCGGTTCCGCCCCCCGAGCCCCTCGCGCGCGCCTGATGGCCAACCTGGTCAATCTGGAGGGCGTGTCGAAGTCCTACGGGGTCCGTCCGTTGCTCGACGACGTCTCGCTCGGTATCGACGAGGGTGATCGGATCGGGGTCGTGGGTCTCAACGGCGGTGGCAAGACCACCCTGCTGGAGGTGCTGGCCGGGTTGGAGCCCGCGGATGCGGGCCGGGTCAGCCGGACCAGGGACCTACGCCTCGCGGTGGTGACCCAGCGCACCCAGCTGGCGCCGGGAGCGACCGTGCGCCATGCGGTGCTCGACCCGTTGGGGGTGACCGCCGAGCATCAATGGGCCGCCGACCCCCGGGTGCGCGGTGTGCTCGACGGGCTGCGACTTCCCGCGGTGGGCCTGGAGCGGCCGGTTGCCGAGCTGTCCGGTGGGGAACGGCGCCGGGTGGTCCTGGCTGCCGCTTTGGTGGGGGAGCTCGATCTGCTGGTGCTCGACGAGCCGACCAACCACCTCGACGTCGAAGGGGTGCGCTGGCTTGCCGAGCATCTGCGGGCACGCCGCGCCGCGGTGGTGGTGGTCACCCACGACCGGTGGTTCCTCGACACCGTGTGCACCCGGACCTGGGAGGTCGTCGATGGCCGGGTGGACGGTTACGAGGGGGGTTACGCCGACTGGGTCTACGCCCGCGCGGAGCGGATCCGACTGGCCGCGGCCGCGGAGGACCGGCGGCGGAATCTGGTCCGCAAGGAACTCGCCTGGCTGCGCCGGGGGCCGCCGGCCCGCACCGCCAAGCCGCGTTATCGGATCGAGGCCGCCGAAGCGCTGATCGCCGATGTGCCCGCCCCCCGGGACACCGTCGAGCTGCTCGCCTTCGCCCGCCGCCGGCTGGGACGCACCGTGCTCGAGCTCGAGGACGTCACGGCGCAGGTGAACGGCGCGGTGCTGCTTGCGGGCCAGACCTGGCGGATCGGGCCGGGAGAGCGGATCGGGTTGGTCGGGATCAACGGGTCGGGCAAGACCACCGTGCTGCGGCTGCTCGCCGGGGAGCTGGCGCCCGACGCCGGCCGACGCGTGGTGGGCCAGACAGTCCGGCTGGCGTACCTGCATCAGGAGTTGGAGGATCTGCCCGGGGTGCTACGGGTGCTGGAGGCGGTGGAGGAGGTGGCCCGCCGGGTCGTGCTGGGTCGCCAGGAGCTGTCCGCATCGCAGCTGGCCGAACGGCTCGGGTTCCCGGCGTCGCGGCAGTGGACCCCGGTGGCGGACCTGTCCGGCGGCGAGCGGCGTCGACTGCAGCTGACCCGGCTGCTGATGGCCGAGCCGAACGTCCTGCTGCTCGACGAGCCCACCAACGATCTGGACATCGACACCCTGGCGCAGCTGGAGGACCTGCTGGACGGCTGGCCCGGCTCCCTGGTCGTCGTCTCCCACGACCGCTACCTCGTCGAGCGGGTCTGCGACACCGTGGTCGGCCTGCTCGGTGATGGACGGATCACCCAGCTACCCGGCGGCATCGAGGAGTACCTGCATCGCCGCGACCGCGAGTCCGCGGTAGCTGTGCCGACCCTGCCCCCTCCTGGCCTCCCGACCGCGGCCGCCGAGGCGCGTGCCGCGCGTAAGGAGCTGGCCCGTCTGGATCGACAGCTGGAGCGCCTGGCGCAGCGGGAGAGCACTCTGCAGCGCGAGATCGCTGAACAGGCCACGGATCCAGCCGCGTTCCGCCGGCTGGACGGGGAACTGCGCACCGTGCTCGCCGAGCAGAGCGACCTGGAAGAGCGCTGGCTGCAGCTCGCCGACCAGGACGAGGGCTGACGCGACTCGCCCGTCTCCGCGTCACCGCGGTCGTGCGCTGAGCGAGTCCAGAGCCGTCGCGGCGGGCTGGACCGCTTCGGCGAGTCGTTGCACGTCCGGCATGCCCACCTCATCGGCGAGCAGACTGACCCAGGCGCTGTCCCGGTACCAGGACAGCCCGACGACCAGAGCCTGACCGGCCGCCAGCGGCGCCAGGGGGAAAACCTCCTCCAACTCCGCGCCACCCAGCGTGAGCCGGATCGACGGCAGCGGGATGCTGGTCACCATGAGGTCGAACAGCAGCGAGGCGCCCTGACTGGCCACCGGGGCCACCACCCGGTGTACCGCGGGGGGCAACCGGTCGGCGAGCAGCGGTATCGCCCCAGCGCCCCGGCTGGCGCCGGCGGCCTTGCTCTGCTCCATCGAACTGCGGATCCTGAGCAGCTGCGTGCCGGGATCGGGCTCGCCGACCGGCAGCTCGCAGAGGTAGCCGGACAGCTGATTTCCCCCGCTGTGGTTACCCGCTCTGGCCCGCTGGCTGACCGGGATGAACGCCCGCAGGATCAACCCGTCGACCGGATCGCCGCGGGTGACGAGCCACTTGCGCAACGCCCCGGCCACCACCGCCAGCAGGACGTCGTTCACGGTGCCACCGTTGTGCGCCCGGATCCGGCGTATCTGCCGGAGCTCAAGCCGGGCCGTCGCCAGTGCCCGCCGACCCGAGGAGGAGATCACCAGCGGGGAGCCCGGCGCCGGCAGGCGGACCCCTCGAAGCACCGAAGCGGCGATACCGGTCACCTCCGCCAGCTGCCCCACCGCGCCCTCGACGGCGTCACGCACGTCGCGGGCCGCATGCCAGAACCGGGACAGCACGCTCGAGGGAGTCGGGGAAGAGCCGTTGTCGAGTCTGCCACGACCGGTGGCGCCGACGTCTCGTGAACGTAACTCGTCCAGTATCCCGAACCCGATCTCCAGCGTGTTCAGCCCGTCGCCCAGCGCGTGATGCATCTTGACCAGCACCGCGAACCGGTCCTCTCCGAGGCCGGCGAGTACGTGGAACTCCCACAGCTGGCGGGTTCGCGGCAGCGGTCGCATCATCAGTGCGGCGGTCAATGCCGCTGCCTCATGGCTACCGTGGCCGTCGAGGTGATGAAGGTGAATGTGGTCCTCGGCGCGGAAGTCGGGGTCATCGGCCCACGTGGCGGCGGCCAGCGGAAACCAGGCCGGCTGCATCCGCTTACGCAGCTGGGGAAGCCGTTGGGCCCGGTCGGCCAGCAGGCTCACCACCCGTGCCGGATCCCCGGGCCGGACCATTCGGAAGATCGCCAAGGCGCCGAGGTGCATCGGTGACACGTCGCGATCCAGGGAGAGAAAAGCGGTGTCAAGCGCGCTGAGTCGTCCTGCCGCCATTGCGGTCCTCCTGCGGTCACACCCCCTCGTGGCTTACCGAAGCTTCACTTTCAGGGTTGTGCGACAGCCAGCCTGACCTCTCTTCGCTTGAGCTGGGTGGCCGGTTCGTGACCACCAGTGAGCGCAGTACTACTGTAGTCCGTACGCTGAGCGGTTGTGAGCAAGTTCATAGACACTCTCCTGGCGCACTGCGCCCCTGATTCGCCGACCCGGTCGGAGCGAGGTATCACTACTGGTGAGCCCGCTGACCCATGTCGTCGGACCTGGGTGCAGGTGCACGAGCAGGCGCTCCGCGCCGCGGGAACCCTGCGGATCGCGGCGCCGGGTAGCCACTGTGTCTACCCTGGTGATGCGGTCGCGGTGCTGGCCGGTGACCCGGGGTTGATCGCTCCTGCGGTGCAAGGTGTCTGGCTGGCCGGTGGCAGCGTCACCATGCTGCATCAGCCCACCCCCCGTGCCGACCTGTCCAGGTGGGTCACCGACACCGTCAAGGTGCTCGGGATGATCGGCGCCAAGCTGGTGCTGCTGGGGCCACCCTTCGACGCGCTCGCCCCGCTGCTGCATGGCCAGGGGATCGATTACCGGATGCTCGGTGACCTCGACCACGTGGCCGCGACCCCGCTGCCCGCCCCGGTGTCCGGCGGGGAGGACGACACCGCCCTGCTCCAGCTCACCTCGGGCTCCACCGCGGAGCCCAAGGCGGTCCAGATCACGCACGGCAACCTCTACGCCAACATCACCGCGATGGCTCAGGCCGCCGCGCTCGATCCGGCGAGCGAGGTCATGATCTCGTGGTTACCGCTGTTCCACGACATGGGGATGGTCGGGTTCCTCACCCTGCCGATGATCTTGGGGCTGGAGCTGGTCAAGGTCACCCCGGCGGACTTCCTGTCCCGTCCGCTGCTGTGGGCCGAACTGATCAGCAAGCATCGGGGGACGGTGACCGCGGCGCCGAACTTCGCCTACGGCCTGATGGCGCGGCGGCTGGCCGCAACCGACAAGGAGCTCGACCTGTCCAGTTTGCGGTTCGCGCTCAACGGGGCGGAGCCCATCGAACCGGCGGCGGTGCGCGCGTTCACCGCGGCGGGGGCCCGGTTCGGACTGCCCGAACACGCCGTGGTGTGCGCCTATGGAATGGCCGAGACCACGCTGGGGGTTTCCTTCGCGCCCCACTCGATCGGCATGCAGGTGGACACCGTGGACGCCGACGCGCTTGAGTCGCAACGCCTGGCCGTCCCGGCCGTGGGCGCCGTGGGCAAGGTCCGGGCATTCCCTCGACTCGGCC
>JBOHHD010000769.1:0-2528 GCA_050700515.1 Pseudonocardiaceae bacterium | reverse complement strand
GCGGTGGCAGGCTGCCACAGAATCCGAGGTTCGCTCATGCCCCGTTCTTAGCGCATCACCGGTGATTGGGGCGCGCCTTGGCGACGGGTGCGGGGAGTTACCGTAGGTGAGAGTCGAACCAGTTCAGCGTGCGTGTCCAGGCTTCGACGGTGGCCGACTGGCCGGTGCGCTCGTGGCAGGCGATGTGCACCAGATCGGTGGCCCCCTGGGCGGCCTGGACCGCATGCTGGAGCTTGTGCACCTCAACCGGGGGCACATCATGGGCGCCGTAGATTCCCAACCAGGGGCAGCGCAGTCCGGGAGCCGCCTCGACCAGTGCGGGAAGCGCCGGGGAGACCGGCTCCACGATGCCGATCCCGGCAACGGTCACCGCGGCGCCCACATCGCGACGGGCGGCGACGATGAGGGCCACGGCACCCCCCAGTCCGAAACCCACCACGCCGGTCCGATCCGCACTCACCCCCCGCGCCGCGAGCCAGCTGACCGAGCCGTCGGTGTCGGTGAGCACAGCCGCGGTGGACAACCGCTCAACGTGTCCGGATGAGCTGGGGGGCAACTCGGCCGTGGTGCCCCGGTGGTAGAGGTGCGGCACCACGACCAGCCAGCCCTCGCTGGCCAGCCCCTCGGCCAACTGCCGGACCCCTTCGGTGACGCCGCGGGCCTCATGAAAGACGACGATGCCGCCCCGGATCACCGATTCCGGTTCAGCGATGGTCAGCCGTAGTTCGCTACCGTCGACGAGTGGGACCTGCTCGGGGCGCCTCCCTGTCATGGCCATACCCAACCACTCGAAGGGGCACAACGGGCGGCCAGGAATCGTGACAGGCCACCCGAATGGCCCAGATCGGCGTAGCGCGGATTAGATTGAGAGCCCGCCCGTGATCGACATGACACCGTGAGGAGAGGCCACGATGACCGCCCGTGTCCGGGCCGACCTGGAGTCGTTGCCCGTTTACCTCCCCGGTCGCAGCATTCCGGGAGCGGTCAAGCTGGCCAGTAACGAGGTGTCCGCGGGTCCGTTGCCCAGCGTTGTCGCGGCGATCACCGGCGCCGCGGCCGAGATCAACCGCTACCCGGACAACAGCGTGATTGCGCTGCTGGAACGCCTCGCGCTCCGACTGGGCGTGCCACAGCCGCAGCTGGCCGTCGGCTGCGGGTCGGTGACCTTGTGCCAGCAGCTCGTGCAGGCTCTGTGTACCCGTGAGGACGAGGTGCTCTTCGCTTGGCGCTCGTTCGAGGCATATCCGCTGCTCGCTCAGGGGCTGGGGGTGCGGTACCGCACGGTGCCGCTGCGCGCGGACCACACCCACGACCTGCCCGCCATGCTCGACGCGATCACTCCGGCGACCCGGCTGGTGTTCGTCTGCAACCCCAACAACCCCACCGGCACGGTCGTGGCGCGCGATGAGCTGGTCGCGTTCCTCGACGCGGTACCCGATGGCGTCCTGGTCGCCCTCGACGAGGCGTACCACGAGTTCGTCACCGATCCGGAGGTACCCGACGGGATGGTGCTAGCCCGCCAGCGGGACAACCTGGTGGTGCTGCGCACGTTCTCCAAGGCTTATGGGCTGGCCGGCCTGCGCATCGGGTACTGCGCGGCGCCCGAGCCCGTCGCCACTGCGCTGCGCCAGGTGTACGTGCCGTTCAGCGTTAACTCGCTGGCCCAGGTCGCCGCGCTGGCCAGCCTCGATGTCGCCGACGAGCTGCTGGCCCGTTGTCGGACGATCGCCGTTGAGCGGGAGTGGGTCCGCGCCGAGCTGCTCGCGGTGGGCTACGAGGTGCCGGAGTCGCAGGCCAACTTCGTCTGGCTGGCATTGGGCGAGCGGACCGCCGCTTTCAACGACCACTGCCTGGCGCACAAGGTCGTCATCCGCGCATTTTCTGGTGCCGGCGCGAGGGTCACGGTGGGCGAGCCGGACGAGAACGCCGCCTTCCTGGTCGCCGCGCGGAGCTTCCCGGCCTGACCATCCCAGAACGCCGTCCAGTGCAACGTTGCGGCGATGAGGCTGAGACCTCGCCCATTGGCGTCATACTCGCACCGTGAAAACGGATGAATCTCTCCGAGGTGCCCGACGATGTCTACGAAGCGCTCGCGGGAGCCGCCGAGGCGAATCGCCAGTCGTTGAACGCTTTCGTGGTGGACCGACTTTTCGAAGCCGCGCGGGTGGTCACCCTCGGCGAGTATCTGTCGTCCGACGAGCCGCCACGTGGCACGGGAGTCACTCTCGACGCCGCGGTCGCTGCGATCCGCGAGGTTCGTGAAGCGTCGTGAGTCTGGACAGTGGTGGACGCAGGGCAACGTCAGGTTCGCTGATTGGGAGTGGTGTGACTGTGGGTAGCCGAAGGGCAGGGCGTTCTGGGGTCTTCGTGGGTCCGGGTCTGGCGAGGATCCTGGGAGGAAGGGGAGAGCACCCTGCGGGTTGGGGAGGGGGTTGCCGTGGTTGGACCAGGGGTGAGGGTGCGGTGTCGCCCCGCGAGTTCGTTCTGATTCGCACAGTGAACGGCGAAAGTGTGCTGTGGCCGTGCAC
>JBOHHD010000768.1:0-3352 GCA_050700515.1 Pseudonocardiaceae bacterium | reverse complement strand
GCCTCAACCCGTCGTGTGCGGCGTCCTGCCCGTCCGGCGCGATCTACAATCGCAGCGAGGACGGCATCGTGTTGGTCGACCAGGACCGGTGTCGCGGGTGGCGCCAGTGTGTCAGCGGATGCCCGTACAAGAAGATCTACTTCAACCACAGGACCGGCAAAGCCGAGACGTGCACCTTCTGTTACCCGCGGGTGGAGGTGGGCATGCCCACTGTTTGCTCGGAAACTTGCGTCGGGCGGCTGCGCTACATCGGAGTGGTGTTCTACGACGCGGACGCGGTGCTGGCTGCGGCGTCCGTACGTGACGACAAGGACCTTTATCCGGCGCAGCTGGGCGTTTTTCTGAACCCACACGACCCGCGGGTGGTGGCCGAAGCCGAGCGGACCGGTATCTCCCAGGAGTGGATCGAGGCCGCGCAGGCTTCGCCGGTCTACAAGCTGATCGTGGACTATCAGGTGGCACTACCGCTGCACCCGGAGTACCGGACCATGCCGATGGTCTGGTACGTGCCGCCGCTGTCCCCGGTGGTGGACGTGCTGGCAGGCACCGGTCATGACGGCGAGGAAGCCGGCAATCTGTTCGGCGCGATCGACGCGCTGCGGATCCCGGTGGAGTACCTGGCCGAGCTGTTCACCGCAGGTGATGTGGGGCCGGTGCGCGCTGCCCTGCAGCGGCTGGCTGCGATGCGCGCGCACATGCGCCGGGTCAACCTCGCCGAGCCGCCGCGACCGGAGATCGCCCGGGCGGTGCGTCTGACACCGAACGAGATCGAGGCGATGTACCGGTTGCTGGCCATCGCGAAATACGACGAGCGTTACGTCATCCCCAGCGCGGCCGGCTCGGATGCGCACCGGTTGGACGCCCTGGCCACCGGATGCAGCCTGGACTCCGACGGCGGGCCGGGTATGACCGCCTTCGATGTCATGGACGACAAGTTCCACCTGACGCAGCAGCCGATCGGCGATGATGGTCCAGTCGACAGCACAGCGGCACCTGCGGACAAGGGAAGTCGGATCAACCTGCTCAATTGGGACGGCAAGCGTACCAATGGCCTGTTTCCCGCCGCGCAGAACGGAAATGGTGTGGTGAAAGGTCCGGAGCGCGCCGGGGAGCCCACCCGATGAGCCCGGTCTGGAGGGGGCGCCGGAAACCCACGGCGCCCACCGGTGAAGGTCGTCGCCCACCTATTACCGAGGAACGGGATGTGCGCCTGGTGTGGCGCATCGCCGCGCTGTTGCTGGATTACCCGACCCAGCAGATCATGGATATGCTCGACGAGCTGCACGCAGAAGCCGGATCGCTGCCCGCCCCCGCGGGTCCGACGCTGGTCTCTTTCGTGGACCACCTGCGCCGAACCCCTCCGATGGAGTTGGCCGCGCACTACGTGGAGACATTTGATCTGCGACGCCGTAACTGCCTGCATCTGACTTATTATGCTTTCGGGGACACCCGCAAACGCGGCATGGCACTGTTGCGATTCAAGCATGCCTATCGCGTGGCGGGTGTCACGCTGGGTGAACACGAATTGCCCGATCATCTGGCGGTGGTACTGGAATTCGCGGCTACTGTCGACCCACCGGCGGGCCGGCGGCTGCTGATCGAGCATCGACCGGTCATGGAACTGCTGAGGCTGTCCCTGCGGGAGAGTGGTTCGCCCTACCTGGCAGTGCTCGATGCGGTGTGCGCCACCCTGCCGGAGCTGGGTACGGCCGACCGGCGGCGGATTGCCGAGCTAGCTGCACAGGGACCACCTGATGAGGAAGTGGGCCTGGAGCCGTTCGCGATGGACCCGACGATGATGGGCGGACGCCGATGACCACAGTGCTGTGGATGACCGTGCCGTACGTGGCTTTCACCTCATTTTTGCTGGGCCATGTCTGGAGATACCGGCACGACCAGTTCGGGTGGACCACTCGGTCCTCCCAACTCTATGAAAGTAAGCTGCTTCGGCTGGGCGGCCCATTGTTCCACTTCGGGCTGCTGGCGGTGCTCTTCGGGCACGTGCTGGGCATTGCGATTCCGGCGAGCTGGACTGCGGCTCTCGGGGTGTCCGAACATACCTACCACTTGGTGTCGGTTTCCTTTGGCACGTTGTCCGGCCTGGCCACGGTCGTCGGGCTGGCGATTCTGCTCTACCGACGGTTTACCGTGGTGGCGGTCCGCAAGGCCACCACCGCCAACGATAAGGTCATGTATCTGCTCCTGACCGCCGCAATCGGCACCGGAATGCTCAACACTGTGGGTAATAATTTGATCGGCGGTGGCTACAACTACCGGAGCACGGTATCGCCGTGGTTTCGCAGCCTGTTCACCATCCATCCGCAACCGGAGCTGATGGTCGGCATTCCGATCAGCTTCCAGCTGCACAATCTCATCGTGCTCGCTCTGTTGGCAATCTGGCCCTATACCCGCTTGGTGCATGTGTTCAGCGCACCCTTGGGCTATCTGGGGCGCCCCTACGTCGTCTACCGCAGCCGTGATGCGCAGCCGGGGGCACGCCGCTACGCGCGAGCTTGGGAGCAGCCCGCGCCATCTGGTTCACGCCGATAGGGTTGGCGAATTCCCCTCAGTTATCCTCCTGGCTGGGCGTCGTCGGCCGGAGTGAGTCTATTTCGCAGCCCAGTTAGTAGGGTGTCGAGGCCATACTCGAAGACGCCCGGCTGGTGGACCCCCCCCAGGTAGGGGATAACGGCCCGGAAGGCAGGAATCTGTTCCGAGGGCAGCGCTAGGTAGTTCTCGGTCTCGCCTCGGGAAGCGGCACCGGGAGAACGGGCGATGCTGCCCATTTGACGGATACCAACGGTATAGGTGAAAAGGGTGAGCAGGGCGTTGGCGGCATTATGGTGGGAGAAGCCGGCCTGGAGCAGAAGCCCGACCACCCGGTCGATGACCAGCGAGCCGTTGGGTCCGATCCTTATCCGGGTGCTGTAGACCTTGGCCAAATGGGGATGAGCAGTCAATGCCTGGTGGAAGCTGCACACCACTGCCCGTACCTGGGCCAGCCAGTCTCCTTCGGTGACCGAGCAGTTCACCTCTCCCAGGACGAGGTCGAGCATGAGGTCGAGTAACTCTTCCTTGTCCCGCACGTGGTTGTACAGGGCCATCGGCGAGACCTCGAGCTCGGTGGCCAGCGCCCGCATGGTCAGTGCGTCAAGGCCCCGATCATCGACGAGGCGCAGCGCAGCGCGCACGATCCGGGGTCGGGTCAGCGGCGGCGGCCGTGTGTCGTCCTGGCTGGGGTCGATCCCTACCCAGGTCGGTCGATCCCTGCGGGTGCGGGAGGGGTTCGGCTGGTCGCTCAACTGCGGTCCTTTCCTCGCTTGCTGCTAGATTCCCGGCAGCACATGTACAA
>JBOHHD010000767.1:0-5024 GCA_050700515.1 Pseudonocardiaceae bacterium | reverse complement strand
CTCTCAACCACTCTTCGATGACGTGACCCAGCGAGACCACCGATGACGGCCGACGTGCCTTCTCCGCTTGAGCGACGAGACGGTTCAGGGTCCGCCTGGCCGTGCGGCGAGCCGCATCGTCGGTACCGCGCACGGTCTCCCGGAGGTAGACGGGCTTTCCCGTCACAGGGTCGACGCCCGCGTACACGCGGATGCGCAGCGAGTCTCCGCGAGCTTCGATGTTGCCCTGGGGTCGCTCGCTGCCACGCCTCGGACGCGCTGCGCTCATGCCCACAGGATAACTCATGCCCAAACTGATGCCCATAGATCGAATAAGAGGATCTTGCTAGGGCTGTTTGACCTGCTAGAAGCGGTGGGGCGGGTGGGACTCGAACCCACGACCTGACGGATTATGAGTCCGCTGCTCTGACCTGCTGAGCTACCGCCCCGGATCCCCGCGAGGCTATCGGATGCAGTAATTCGGTGTCCGCCCCCACCGGTGGTGGAGGCGGACCAGCTTCTTCGTGAAGATCAGCTGCCTGCGCCGGGGAATCTGGTGGGGATCAGTGGTGGGGGCGACTGGCTGGGTGTTGGGGTGCCGAAGGTCGGGGATGGACTCTGTTGGACGCCGGTACCACCGTCCGGAGTGGTGGTTGGGGTGGCGGTGTCGGTCAGCGCGGTGGTCTCAGTGGGCGCCTCGGACGTCGGCGTTGTCGAGGTGGGCGACGGGGGCGTGGTGGTGAAGTCACGTGGAGCAGGCGCGGGGTCTACCACCCGTCCGATGGTGGTGCCCCTGCCGTTGTTGCCCACGGTCTCGCCAGTGGCTGTCTCGAAACCCGTGATCACCATCATGGCCAGCAGAAAGGCGGCCAATGTTCCCACGATCGCCGCACCCCACTGCAGCTTGGGAAATTGCCGGGAGGGGGCCTGGTGCTGTGGTCCACTGTCGGTACTGCTGGTGAGCTGCCCGTCGTCGGCGGGAACGGTCACCGCCGTCGGGGGGGACTGCTCGGTCCCGAATTCGTTCTGGATGACCGGCAACGGCCGGGTGCGGCGGAGGTAGGCCAGTGAGCGAACCCTCTCCTGGCTGCGTTCCAGTGAGGCCCGGTACACGGCGGTGCCCACGGTGGTGACCACGCTGGCTCCGGCGGCCCCGATGAGGGTACCGAGAGCACCGAGCCGGGAACCGATCACAGCAGAGGTCACCGCAGCGAGAGCAGCCGCGGCGATTTGGGTCAGGTTGAGGTCGATCTTGCGAGTAGTGCCGTCTGGGCTGGTAGTTGAGCTCGGCGAAGTCATGATCTCCGGTAGGTCGGCGGGTCAACGTTATCCCTGGCCAAAGACCGGAACGTCGGTCTTGATGCCCTACCGACCACGTTAAACCGGGCGGGTAGCTCACGACCACCCAAGGTAGGAGCCTGCGGAGATGATGCAGCGATGGTGTCAATATCGATACGCACCGTAGCTAATCACCACGTGAAGCTGAGCTCCCCGCGTTGGACTCGAACCAACAGCCCGGCGTGGAACTGCCAGGCCGTGACGAGTACGACGGCAGGAGGGCGCCCATCAGCTACGAGCACCCGCATCCTTCGTCGCGATGGACCACGCCCTCACCCAGGGACGCCTGCTGATCTGGTGCCTCAGACTCACCCTCGACCAACGAGGGCTCGGTGTCGGTCCGCGCGGTCCCCTTTGAGCGCCACACCCTCGATCAGCTCCGCGGCTCCGGGCCCCGTTGTCGCCGGGGGCGGGCGCCGCCCTTGAGCTGGCGTGGCTGCATCGACGAGTCTTACTCGGGCATGAGAGATCGAGGACACCACCATGCCCGCTCATCCGAAGCCTCGACAAATCTACTGGGCTGGCCCCGCAGTTTCGGACAGGTGATTTGCGGTTAATTCATGCCGCTGCCTGCGTAGCGAGGTGCCCTGGACTTTCCGGACAGGGGATCCGATTGGATCGTCACCGGAAAGGAGGGGATCGAGTGTCAGCAAAGCGCAAGCAGTACTCCCCGGAGTTCCGGGAAGAAGCCGCCAGGATGGTGGTGGACTCCTCCCGGCTGATCGCCCATATGGCCCGGGAGAGCAGGGTGCATGAGATCGCTCTCGACTACGGAGTGAAAGCATGGTGAGCAGGGATTGTCGTTAGCAAGACTTCGGCTTGCTGGGACATCTCTGTAACGCTCGGTCGCCGGTGGCGATGAACCGAGCAACACCAATTCGGAGGGGCAGCCATGCAAGTCAAGGGCGTCAGCGGGACGATCAGCTTCGACGGAGCGCTGATCACGATCAGTCGCACCGGGTTCCTGGCGAGAGCCACGGTCGGCAAAGGGGAGAAGCGCATCCCCCTCTCGGCGGTCACCGCCGTGCAGTTCAAACCCGCCGGGGCGCTGGTGTCCGGCTTCATTCAGTTCACCCTCGCCGGCGGGAACGAGCAGCGCAGTCAGTTCGGCAAGCAGACCTACAACGCGACCGGGGATGAGAACTCCGTGGTGTTCACCCGCCAGCAGCAGCCTGAGTTCGAGGCTTTGCGCACCGCAGTGGAGTTCGCGCTGGCCGCCCCAGCCCTCGGTGCTACTGCCGTACCGGACCTGGTGGATCAGCTCAAGCGGCTCACCGAACTGCGGGACTCCGGGGCGGTGAACGCCCAGGAGTACGCGGACTTCAAGGCGCGGCTGCTCAGCGGCTGAAGCGAGCACTTGCCACGAGCCGCTCCACGATGTCTCGGACAGATTAGGTCCGCACCGGCGCGGTCGGTGAGATTTTGACGATCCGGGTTGCGGCATTTGCCTGCGCGCTAGCGCACGGCGGTGAGATAGTCACCGGCTAAGAAGCCCCCACGTGGTCTGCCAACCACCGGGGGCATGGGCGATCTACCGTCTGAAAGGCTCTCGTCGTGGTTCACCATAACACTTCCTTTGTCGTGCCTGCATGAGGCACGTAGCGACGGCATCTGGATTGGTGTCCACCCAATACTTCGGCGCTATTGGACGTTCAGCTACGAAGCAGTGTGGAGTTGGTGCCGTGTGACCATCCATGTAGATAGCTATGAAAGAAGTACGGGACCGGTACGATCTCATGATCGATCGAATCCCGGTGGCTCCGGAGGCTCCGGAAAGGGTGGGGCGGGGGCCGTGGTGGTGGCTGCGGGAATTGCCGTCGCCATGGGTATGGCACCAGCGGTTGGACTCCCATCGGGAACCATTGGAGCCGGTGCACCCCCCGCATCCACCATGATCAAGGCTCAAACAAAAACCACGAAGGTGAAGGCGAACCTTGACGGCGTGAAGGTGCGTTGGCAACGCAAGGGCTACCGGGTGAACCTTCACGGAGATCCTGCGTTCGACTGCGCAGCCCATTCCTACGGCCAGGTACACGACTTTTTCATCTCGCATCGCTGCGAGTTCGTTCTCCGAGCGACCGGTGAATTTCACGACAAAAACAGAAACGTGGTTCTCGTAGCGTTCTCCTGGGTGGAGATGCCCATGACCGGTGAGGCAGTCAAGCTGAAAAAGCTGGTCGACACCGAAGGTACCGGCAACATCACCGAACTCTCACGGGAGCAGGGGCGGTATCGTGCTGTCCGGTTCACGGGCTTGGGTTACCACTCCGGCCACAGTGAACAGGGCGTGTGGAATGTTCAGGTTCAGCCGGTCGGCTGGTCGCCAGCCGCTGCTCTTATTAATGAGATCAGCGACGAGGTGATCGCGGCGGGGATCGAGAACACCTGACTCCCCTTGCGTAGCCCATCCGCTCTAATCCCAGCTCTGGTCGGTATGGCCGTAGTCGGCCACGCTGCTCACCGGACGCGGTGACATCACCATCACACCGATTGAGGCTCAGCGTCTGGCGGTTCCGCCTACTACACGAACTGCTCGGCGGCTCGTGATGCTGATCCCGGGCGACGTGGCCGAGCCGGTGACCTAATCCTGGACAGGAGCGGAAAGTGCACGTCCTGGAGGTGCAATGGGCTGGCTGACGTCAGCTTGCCGTGCCGCCTTCTATACGCCGACGATCTCAATTACCAGCCAGAGCTCGCCCGTGACGGTGATATGGTCGCCGCGAGTAGGGTTCGGATCTCTACCACCCCACACGACATAGACACTAAAGCTCACCGCCGTTCCGCCGTGATGACCCGCCTGCCACACAATGCGGGGTGCGGACCCCAGTGCGGAAGGCCATCGGTGGAGCCTGTCGGAGACGAGTCGGGGTTCGCGAACTTCAGCCAGCAAGGTGTACTGCCCGCCGATTCGCGGCGTAACACCCGGCATGGTCGGCGCGAGATAGGAGTGACAGACACGCGCAGCAACCACCGCGGGGCCAGGGCAGCGGCTGTCTCCCCCCTCTCGCCCTGGAGCCCCTCCCATGCCTACCGCCGCTCGCACCCGTCGCTCACGTCGTCAATCCACCCCCGGTCAGTCCTTGCTCGGTGCGCTGGTGCTGTTCGTACTGCTACTGGCGGTGATCAGCCAGTGTGGCGACTCGACGCCCACCACGACTTCCGGATCAGCCAAGAAGCCGACGACCACCACGACCATCGAAACCGAAACCGAGGATGTCGCCCCTGCTCAGCCCGCCGAGGCGGCGGCTTCGCCCCGCTCGACGTCCATATCCACGCACTCCCTCAGCGGCAGCGGAGACGATGAGGACAGTGGGTCGGCCTACTACAAGAACTGTGCGGCCGCCCGTGCCGCCGGTGCCACGCCCCTGTACATCGGCGATCCCGGCTACCGGTCAGGGCTCGACCGTGATGGGGATGGGGTCGCCTGCGAGTGAGCGAGTTCTCCGGAGGGCCATTACGGAGCCGTCCCCCGCCGCTTTGCGTGGTTCCGACGGGCCAAAAGCCGGGTGATGCCGTAGTCACCAGTGGTGCCGGCAAGCAGCGGGACCAAGAGCGGCCTGGTTGTCACTGCGGCACAGTTGTCTCCACGCGGATCGCGTCGGTGTCGGGCAGGATGGTCACAGAAGGACGATAGATCTCTGATTCTGGTTGCACGATGAGGAACCAGCGGTTGTTGGAGTAGGTCAGCAGACGTGCCCCCACGTAGC
>JBOHHD010000766.1:0-9471 GCA_050700515.1 Pseudonocardiaceae bacterium | reverse complement strand
CAGGTCGTGGAGCACAAAAGTGATCAAGCCCCGTTCGATGGCCCGGCCGAGTAGGGCCTCCCTAGCCGGAGCCAGATACTCCGGGAAGATCGTCATGACCTGGATCAACACAGCTGGAGTATGCCTTCAGTCGAGCAGCCCAGTGGGCGGGTCGAGCACCACGCGACCAGCGGCCAGGTCAACTTCCGGCACGATGGCCCGGACGAACGGCACCAG
This sequence comes from Pseudonocardiaceae bacterium, assembly GCA_050700515.1. Lineage (GTDB taxonomy): Bacteria > Actinomycetota > Actinomycetes > Mycobacteriales > Pseudonocardiaceae. The sequence goes on along the minus strand of JBOHHD010000766.1, from coordinate 9,255 downwards.
TGCCTCGCCGCGCCCGGTGTCCAGCACCAGGAGGTCAGCGGCCGGTGCGTGCACGACTTCTCGCACCGTGCCGAGCACGCCGCCGTCGGAGCCGACCGCCGTCAATCCCTCCAGCTGATGATCGTAGTACTCGTCCGGGTCATCGAGATCCGGTAACTCCGTGACCTCGATGGTCAGCAACGTGCCGCGCAGCGCCTCCGCCGTAGCACGATCGGGCACCCCGGCGAACTGCACCAGCAGTGTCCGCCCGTGCGGGCGGGTGGAATGCACGACGAGCTCGCGACCAGTGCCGATGCCGAACCGGGCGCCGGGGACGAACCGCCGCTCGGGTGCGTCGGTGCGCACCTGCACCGTCACCTCGCCTCGCAGGCCATGCGGCCTACCGATCCTGCCGACGACCCGCCGGGTCTCGCTCGGTGCCACGCCTCGACGACCCGCCTGCAGGTCAGCGGTCGGTATCGACGACGTCGACCCGCACTCCACGTCCACCGATCCCGCTCATCACCGTGCGCAGCGCGGTAGCTGTGCGTCCGCCCCGGCCGATCACCTTGCCCAGGTCCTCGGGGTGTACGTGCACCTCGAGAGTCCGGCCTCGTCGGGTGGTCAGTAGTTGTACCCGAACGTCGTCAGGGTGATCAACAATTCCCCGAACGAGATGCTCCAGGGCGTCCGCCAGCATGCTCACGCCTGCCTGTCCGGAGCGGGCGCTGCCGTCACCTTGTCCTCCCGGGCCTCGGTGGGTTCAGGTGCGGCGGGGGGTTCAGGGGCGGCGCTCTCGGCCTTCCTGGCACCCCTCTTCTTCGGCGTGGTGGCCTCCGTCGTCGGTGCCTCCCCCGCCTCGGCCAGCGCTCTGGCGAACAGCTCGGCCTTGTCCGGCTTGGGCTCGGCGCGCCGCAGCGTGCCCTCCTCGCCGGGCTGACCGGTGAACTTTTGCCAGTCGCCGGTGATCTTGAGGATGTGCTGGACCGATTCGGTGGGCTTGGCCCCGACCCCCAACCAGTACTGCACCCGATCGGAGTCGACCTCGATGAGGCTGGGCTCCAGTTTGGGATGGTACTTGCCGATCGCCTCGATCGCCTTCCCGTCACGACGGGTACGGGCGTCGGCGACGACGATCCGATAATAAGGTTGGTGGATCTTGCCTAGCCGCATGAGTCTGATCTTGACAGCCACGGGACGAGCTACTCCTGTCAACGCTTGAGTGTCACGGGTGAGCACGCACGGCCCGCAGTGGGGTCGCGAGCCGGCGTTGCTCGTCAGGTCAGTGGTCACAGAGGTTACTGCGCACAGAGGCTGGTGTTCGCAGCACATTAGAGAGCCCGCCGTGACAACAGCGACCCATTGTGCCAGATTCCCGGGACGCGCCCGCAGGGCCTGGCATCCCCGCGGACACCGCTCACTCGGGCAGCAGGCCCTGGCTGATCAGCAAGAGCCCGACAGCGGGCAGAAAATTGTTCGCCTGGTGGGCCACGATGCTGGCCAACAGGTTGCCGGTGAGCATCCGGGCCAACGCGATCGGCAGCGAGATCACCACCAGCAAAGGGGTGCGCAGCAGTTCCAGGTGGGCGAAGGAGAACACCAGAGTGGTCATCCCGAAGATCACCCAAGGCTTCCACCCCCAGTACTCCATGGCCCGCCACAGCACACCTCGGAAGATCACCTCCTCGCACAGCGGCGCCACCAGCCAGACCACGAGGAACATCACCAGGGCGAGCGCGAGCGGCAGAGGCTGACCGTCGAAGACCTCGCCCACGGCGGAGTTCGCCTGGTCCTCGCCCACCCAGCGGGCCCACAGCACCGAGGCGGGCAAAGTGATCAGCAGGCCCACCCCTCCCAACAACAGCCCGATGCCCAGATCGCGCCAGCGCCACCGCAGCGCCAGTCCTTGCCGGAGTCTCAGCCACAGGCTCCCCCGGCCCACCAGTACAACGCCTGTGGTCGCGACCAGCGCGGCCAGGGCGGTGGGTACCGCCAGCGCGGCAACCAATGCCTCAGGCGGCAGGGGGTTGCCTGCGGCGAGATCATCGGCACTGAGCGCGAAAGGGAGCAGCACCAGCACCGAGGCCAGAAGGAAGATCACTTCCGCGAACGCGAAGACGGCGAGCAGGAGCCAACCGCGACGTCGATCAGGCCGGCCCGGCACCTCGTGCGGGGGCACTGTGGTGGCGCCGCCGCTCGGGGTACTCACGGCATCCCACGTCGCGCTGCGTGGCTGAGGGCATCACGACCTCCACGAACGACCCCGCGCAGCATCAGCAACGCCGGATCGCGCAACGCATCCGGATCCAGGCGCGGATCGGTGTGGGTGACCAGCAGATCGGCGGGTGCCCCTGCCACCAGGCCGGGGACCCCCAGCCAGTCGCGGGCCGCCCAACTCCCCGCCGCGATGGCCTGTTCAGCACTGCACCCGGCAGCGCGCAGCGCCACGATCTCGTCCACCAGTCGGCCGTGGGCGATGCCGCCGCCTGCGTCGCTGCCCGCGTAAACCGGGACCCCCGCCTCGATGGCGGCGCTGATGGTGTCGCGGACGCCGGCATGCAGCGCACGCATATGAGCCGCGTAACGTGGATATCGGACAGCGCTCTCGGCGATCGCCGGGAAATTCTCGATATTGATCAGTGTGGGGACCAGGGCGGTCCCCCGGGCAACCATCTCGGTGATGGTGTCGGCGGACAGGCCGGTGCCGTGCTCGATGCAGTCGATCCCGGCGGAGAGCAGCCCGGGCAGTGCCTCCGCACCGAAGACGTGCGCGGTGACCCGCGCCCCGGTGGCGTGCGCGATACCGATCGCTTCGGCCAGTACGTCATCCGGCCACAAGGGGGTGAGCTCACCTGTTGCCCGGTCGATCCAGTCGCCCACGAGCTTCACCCAACCATCCCCGGCAGCCGCCTGCTCCCGTACCGCCTGCGGGAGCAGCCCCGGATCATCCAGTTCTACAGCGAGCCCGGGGATGTAGCGCTTCGGGCGGGCCAGGTGGCGTCCCGCCCGGAGGATGTGGGGCAGCTCATCGCGATTCTGCAACGGCCGGGTGTCGACCGGGGTCCCGCAGTCCCGGATGAGCAGGGTGCCCGCATCCCGGTTGGTAGCGGCCTGCTCGGCCGCTTCGTCGAGGGTGACGGGCCCTTGTGGCCCGAGACCGACGTGGCAGTGCGCATCCACCAGGCCTGGCAGCAGGTAACCACCGTCGGAGATGGTAGTCGCCTCAGGTACCGGATCGGTGCAGATCACCCCGTCGACCACCCATAGCTCACCGAATTCGCCATCCGGCAACAGGAGGCCGCGCAGATGCATTGCCTGTGAGGACGAGCCGAGTGCGGACACCGTCACCTCTTGCCGAACCTCAGTTTCGACGGGTCGAACCCAGGCGGCAACTGGTCCAGCGCAGACTCTCCGAACGGCGGGCGGGCGGTCGGGCTGCCCGGAGCACCCTGGCCCATCCCGGTTACGTCGGGGAACCCACCGGGCAGTCCGCCTCGAATCTTCGGTGGGGTAGGTCCTCTGCCTTTGGCCTTCTTGCCCTTCTTGCCCTTGCGCGTCTTACGCCCGGAGCTGAACCCGCCGAGGCCGAATTGGCCGGCCATCTGCTGCATGAGTTTGCGGGCCTCGAAGAACCGGTCGACGAGCTGGTTGACCTCGCTGACCGTCACCCCCGAGCCCCGAGCGATGCGTTGACGCCGGGACGCATTGATGATCTTCGGATCAGCCCGTTCACCGGGGGTCATGCCGCGAATGATGGCCTGCAACCGGTCCAGTTGCTTGTCGTCGACCTCGGCGAGCTGCGCTTTCATCTGGCCCGCACCGGGCAGCATGCCGAGCAGATTGGAAATCGGTCCCATCCTGCGGACCGCCTGCATCTGCTCCAGAAAGTCCTCGAGGGTCAGCTCGCCGCTACCGATTTTCGCGGCGGCCTGTTCGGCCTGCTCGGCGTCGAAAGCCTGTTCGGCCTGTTCGATGAGAGTGAGCATGTCTCCCATGCCCAGGATCCGGCTGGCCATCCGGTCGGGGTGGAAGACGTCGAAGTCCTCCAGCTTCTCCCCATTGGAGGCGAACAGGATCGGGCAGCCGGTCACCTGGCGCACCGAGAGCGCCGCGCCACCGCGCGCGTCACCATCCAGCTTGGTGAGCACCACACCGGTGAAGCCGACCCCGTCCCGGAACGCCTCGGCGGTGGTCACCGCGTCCTGGCCGATCATTGCGTCGACGACGAACAGCACCTCATCGGGAGCCACGGCGTCTCTGATGTCGCTGGCTTGGCGCATCAGCTCCTCGTCGATACCGAGCCGTCCTGCGGTGTCCACCACGACGAAGTCGTGCTGGCGGGCGCGAGCCTGCGCTACTCCACGGCGAGCGACGTCGACCGGATCGCCGATTCCGTTGCCCGGTTCGGGTGCGAACACCGGCACGCCCGCCTGCTCACCCACCACCTGGAGCTGGGTGACCGCGTTGGGACGCTGCAGGTCCGCGGCGACCAGCAGCGGGGTGTGCCCCTGGCCGCGGAGCCAGCGGGCGAGCTTACCGGCCAGTGTCGTCTTTCCCGAACCCTGCAGACCAGCAAGCATGATCACGGTTGGTGGCGTCTTGGCCAGTTCGAGGCGCCGAGTCTGCCCCCCGAGGATCTTGACGAGCTCCTCGTCGACGATCTTGACAACCTGTTGGGCGGGATTCAACGCCGCGGAGACCTCCGCGCCCTTCGCCCTTTCCTTGATCTGCACGATGAACTGGCGGACCACGGGGAGTGCGACGTCGGCCTCGAGCAGTGCGATACGGATCTCGCGCGCCGTCACATCGATATCGGCGTCGGAGAGCCTGCCCTTGCCGCGCAGGCCGGACAATGTCGAGGTAAGCCGGTCGGAGAGAGTATCGAACACGCCGGTCGCGCTCCCTGGGGTGCGGCGGGGGTAGTGCCCCGGGGTCGGTGGTACTCCAGCCTAGCCGTCCAGCACCCGCAAGCCGGACGACGGCCCGCTCTCCTCGATCGCGGCGGGCTTGTCGACCTTGGCGACCGCCTCCACCAGCACGCGGTGTGCCGAGGACAGCCGAGCGGTGACGTCGGCCCGCAACTGGGTGAACCGCCTCGTCTCTCGCTCGATCTCCGCCATCCGTCGGTTGAGCTCCTCGCCCGCGATCCACAACACGAGGTGCAACCCGGCCATTCCCCAGGTCTGATACTCCCGTATCCGGGCGGCCGCTTGCGCTTCCCGGCAAGCGATATCGCGCTCCGACTGCTGCTCGGCCGTTCGACATCGGCGTTCGGAATCCTCCTCGGCCCGTTGGCACCGCGCCGCCGACTCGGCTTCCGCGGTACTCCGTCGCTGGTCCGAATCCGCCTCCAGGCGTTCGCAGCGCCGCGTGGTCTCCTCGATCAGCCGATCGGCCTCGGCCCGGGTGCGCTCACGTAACGACGTGGTCTCCGCCGCGGTGTTGACCTGTAGTGCGGTGATCTCGTCCTCGGCCACCTGCAGCATGCGCTGGATCCGCACTCCCGCCCCGCCCAGTGACGATCGCTGCAGGCGATCCACTCGGGCGGTCGCTTCCTCCGCCTCGCGACGAAGGTGCTCGAGTAACTTGCTGAGGTCGGCGGCTTGCTGCAGCGCTGCGTCGCGGTCAGCCGCGACCATCGCGATACGGCCCTCCAGCGACTCGATGTGTTCGAGCACCTGCCGGCGATCGAAGCCGCGCAAGACGATCTCGAACGGCATATAGAGGGGGACCATCTCATCCTGGGTTCCGCGCATACCCCATGATCGTAGACCGCAGTCGTGCCAGGTACACCCGCACCTAGCCTCATCGGGTGGCGCTGAGCACTGCCTGCTCGACCTGTCGGCGTGCCTCAGGTCGTAGCTCCCCCTCCGTGCCGGATCCGACCAGGCCGAACGAATCCACCACCGAACTGCCCCACGTCACCACCCGCGCCCATCGCACGCTCACCGAACTGCTCTCCAGCGCCGAGACAACCCGGTAGAGCAACCCGATGCGGTCTGTGGTGCGCAGCTCAAGGACGACGACGCCGGTGGCCTCGTCGTCGAACCAAAGCACCTTGGTCTCGATCGCCGAGGACACCGCGCTGGGCTCCCCGGTCTCCCCGTAGTCACGCTCCTTGGCAGCCAGCCGGTCGGCCAACGCAAGCGTGCCGTCCAGCACCCGCACCAGGTCTTGGCGCAGCAGCGCGACGTCGGGGGGGCGACCGAAACGCGGCGAGACGGTGAAGGTGTCCACCGCCGCCGAGGACCCACTGGGCAGCTCGATGATCCGGATGACCGCGGAATGGACCTGCAGCGAATGCAGCGCGAGCACCCCGGCGGCCAGCGCGAGCACCCCGGGACGTCCAGGGGTCACGACGGTGACCGTGGTGGCCGCGCCCGGTCCAGCCGCGGTGTCGGCCGCCACGTGCACCGAGCCGATCGCGACGACCCGCTCAGCCAGCGCGCAGTGCTCCGCGGTGAGCGGCTCCGGTCCCGGCACGGGCTGACCCGCCAGTACCCTCTTGCAGCGCTTGGCGAGATCATCGATCAACGTCGCGCGCCAATCGCTCCACACCCCGGGCCCGGTGGCCAGGCTGTCGGCCTCAGTCAGGGCGACCAGTAACTCCAGCGCCGTCTGATCTCTGCCGAGCGTATCGACCACCCGCTGCGCGGTCGCCGGATCCTCGAGGTCTCGACGGGTGGCCGTGTGGGACAACAACAGGTGGTGGCGCACCATCAGCCGCAGTATTTCCACATCCGAGGGCCACAGACCCAGCCGAGAGCCGATCTGCTCGGCGAGCGCCGCGCCGACGACGGAGTGGTCTCCGCCGCGGCCCTTGCCCAGGTCGTGCAGCAGCGAGCCGAGCAGGAGCAGGTCCGGTCGAGCCACTGTCGTGGTCAGCCGCGCCGCCTGGGCTGCCGTCTCCACCAGGTGGCGGTCCACCGTCCACACGTGCGCCCGGTCCCTCGGGGGTAGGTCGCGTACCGCCCCCCATTCCGGGAACAGCCGCCCCCACAACCCGGTGCGATCCATCGCCTCGATCACACCCACCGCAGGCCGACCCGCACCCAGCAGCGACAGCAGCTCGTCCAACGCCGCCCGCGGCCATGGCCGGCGCAGTTCCGGTGCGCTGTCGGCGAGGGTCGCGAGAGTGCCCGCCGCCACCGGCATACCGGTCCGCGCAGCGGTGGCCGCGACGCGCAGCGCCAGCGCCGGGTCCTGGGGCGGGCGGGCATCGCGAGCCAGCGCCACCTCACCACCGTGCTCGACCACACCTTCGTCCAGGGGGCGGCGGATCGGCCCCCGGCCCAGGTTCCGCAATCCACTCAGCCGGGCCCGGCCTCGCGGGGGCAACGCGGCACGTGCCGTCCGCAACCCGACGTCGACCGCATAGACGACCGTGCGCGCCGCCCCGGACAAGCTCCTGGCCAAGTCGAAACGATCGCCGAGTTCCAGCGCGGAGGCGATCTCATCCGCGTCCTGCGCGCGCAGCACATCACGGCTTCGACCGGCCAGTCGATGCAGCTCGGTGCGCACATCCAGCAGCAGATCGCGCGCGGCGCAGATCTGTGGCCCGGGGCGGTCGAGGAGTTGACCGGCGGACAACGCATCGAGCAACTGCACGTCACGCAGGCCACCGTGGCCGTTCTTGAGGTCTGGTTCCACCCGGTGAGCGATGTCGCCGCAACGCCGCCAGCGGTCCTGCGCCGACTCGGCGAGCTCCTCCAGACGGCTCCGAATCGCGCTGCGCCATGCCTGGCGGACCGCGGTGTCCATGGCGGTGAACAGTGCACTGTCCCCGGCGATCAGCCGAGCCTCCAGCAAGCCGAGCGCCGCCCGCAAATCTGTGGCGGCCACCTGCAGTGCCTGCCCTACGGTGCGCACACTGTGGTCCAGCTCAATGCGGGCGTCCCACAGCGGGTACCACAAGGAGTCGGCGAGCTGACTCACGTCGCCCTTGCCGTTGTGCAGCAGCAGCAGATCCAGATCGGAGTATGGCGCCAGCTCACGCCGACCCAGCGCCCCGACCGCAACCAGGGCAGTGCCCTGGCCGATCCCCACGGATGCGGCGCGGGAGACCAACCAGAACTCGTGCAGGTCCCACAGCGCTGCCCGCAGCGCTTCAGGAGGCAGCCGACGCTGCCGTGGACTGGCGGTGAGCAGCGCAGCCCGGGCCTTGACCAGGTCTGCCGCCGCAGTACGCTTTTCGGGCGGTCCCCCCGATCCGGTGGGGGCTGGTTCGCGTCCCATCTCGACTCTTCTCCCCGATAGCGCGGCCGTGCCGCATTCCCCAGCCCGAACCGCACGTTGTCAATCGGATCGCACCGCGCCCGCGGGATGCCGACGACGAATGCCGGCGCCCCGCGGGCTTGCGCACCTCCCCACGCTCACAGCGCGTCCAGACCCCGTTCGCCGGTGCGTACCCGGACCACGGTCTCCACCGGGGTCACCCATACCTTGCCGTCCCCGATCTTACCGGTCCGGGCGGCATCGACGAGCGCATCGATCGTCTTGTCCACCTGCATGTCATCCACGACGACCTCGATCCGGATCTTGGGAACGAAGTCCACGGAGTACTCCGCACCCCGATAGACCTCGGTATGTCCCTTCTGCCGGCCGTAGCCCTGCACCTCACTGACCGTCATTCCGAGCACCCCGATCTGCTCCAGGGCACCTTTGACGTCCTCCAGTGTGAACGGCTTGACGATTCCGGTGACTAGTTTCATCGTGCTCTCACCCTTCCGCGCCGGCTGAGGTTCGGATCTTGCCAGGGGAGTGCGCCGCCTCCGCCACCCGGCTCGTCGACGATCCACTCATCGCGCGGATGCCGGTCAGCTCGTAACCGGCCTCGGCATGCTCGACCTCGTCGATACCGGTCAGCTCATCCTCTTCGTCCACCCGCAGCCCGATGGTGAGCTTGAGTACCAGCGCAATGATCCCGGTAACGACCATCGAGTAGATCAGCACAGCACCTGCGGCCACCGCCTGGCGCCACAGCTGGTCGACGCCTCCACCGTAGAACAGACCGTTCACACCGGCCGGCGCGGCTGCGGTGGCGAGGAACCCGATGAGCAGTGTACCCACCAGACCGCCGATGAGGTGCACGGCGACGACGTCGAGCGAGTCGTCGAAACCCATCCGGAACTTGATGCTGACCGCGAGGGCACACAGCACGCCGGCGACCGCTCCCACACCGATCGCCCCGAGCGGGGAGACCGCCGAGCAAGCCGGCGTGATGGCGACCAATCCGGCCACCACGCCGGAAGCGCCGCCGAGGCTGGTGGGCCGACC
>JBOHHD010000765.1:0-13544 GCA_050700515.1 Pseudonocardiaceae bacterium | reverse complement strand
GCGGTGGCCACCGCACAGCCCACCAGAGTCGTCACGTACACGGTCTGCTGAAAGGTATCGGTGTCGGCGAAGGCGCCGGTGAACGTGACAGTGAGCAGCAGGGCGAAGAGGATCTGCGCCCCGGTCTGCATTACCCGCAGTTCCTGGAGCAACTCCACGAAGTTGCGATCGGCTCGCTGCTCGGGCTGCTCATGGCGAACTGCCAGGTTCCAGGTGTCGATGTCCGCGGACCCGGCTGTCGGGCCACGCTGGGCCGCTGCTTCGGGCGCCATCCAGCGCACCTCCTCGGGTCACCGTCTCGACAGGGATGTTGCACGCTCCGTAACGGTTACACTCGATAGGTTGAGCACCTAATCAGGGGTAAGCGCCCGATGCTCTCCGCTCCAGGAGCAGGCCGGTGACGATCCCCCACGTGGCCCATAGCGCGGCGAGCTCGGCCAACGAGGCGAGCCGGAACTGCCAGATCAGCGCGGCGGGTACGTCGGCCGGTATCCGGTCCGGGGTGGCCGGCCAGAAGGCCACCAGCAGCGCGTACCCGGTGATCACCAACAGCGCGCTCACGCTCGTGCTCCACGAGGCCGGCCAACCAGACGGCAGCCGTTGCCGCAAAGCCAGCACCGCTAGCGTCACGATGATCGCCGCGAGCAGGAAGGACAGGTAGTAGATCGTCCGCGTGTCGACGGTTTCCGGATCTCCCACGGCGGGCGGGTTGGCGGGGTATTTGATCCCCGGCAAGAGCGAGACCACCACGAAACCAGCCGTCGCCAGAGCGACCGCGCGCCCGAAATCCGTGTGGCCGGGCAACCGGGGACGGAGCCGGGCGAAGACGACGGCGAACACCATGCCCAGCACGAGCGCGACCAGCACCGCCGCGAGCATCCCGCCGATGACCTGGGTGCTCCGGTCGAACAGCTCCTCGGAGTGGCCATGCCCCGGCTCCGGCGGACGCCCGGCCTCGATGGCCAGCGCGGATCGGATCGGGATCTCCACCAGCAGCCACGACACCAGGGCGGCGACCAGACCGGCGGCCACCGCGCCGAGCAGCGCGGCGCGCAGCACCACGACGAACGGCGGCGCAGCCGAGGTAGTCGGCCCGGCGGTCAGCGTGCTCATCCCGGCGCTCAGTGGCAGGGCACGCCGAGCGCGTGCCGGCCGTCATGGAAGAACTCGTGCAGTACCTGCGCCTGCGAGGCGAGCAGGACACCGTTCTCCTGCAAGGTCAGGAACACCAGGCCCAGACCTACCAGAGCCACCATCACAGCCCACCACGGCACCGGTATTCCGCCCAGCGCGGACCGGGATACGGCAGGAGACACCATAAGATCAACCTCTTCCATGCCTCGTGGAACACTCGGGTCTGCGCCGCAGCCGGTCTCCTGGCTCCCGGATCACCGCTTCCCTGGGCCTTCCCACCCGCTGCGGCTTTCCAACCCGCTGGGCAGTGGCAAAAACCAGGGTCACTCCTCGGACACAGTGGCGAGGACCACTCCGGATTCTCACCGGATTCCCGAACACTGCGGCACGACCGATGCTAATACCCGATTGGGTGCAAAAGAAGCTCCGAAGGAGTGGGCATCGCGTCCAGGCGGCCCGCCCCGTTCCTGGTGTGGCGGCAGAGAACCGTGATCTAGAAGTGGACCCGGATAACCCACTCGGCAACGCAACCCGGCTTCGCCTGCCCCTCGATCTCCAGCGTGACTCGGACCACGAGTTGCAACCCGCCCCTCACGTCAGCGGCCTCGACCAGCTCGACGTGCGCGCGCACCCGGGAGTCGACCGGCACCGGAGCCGGAAACCGCACCTTGTTCAGCCCGTAGTTGACCGCCATCGAGACACCGTCGATCCGGTAGACCCGCGCGACCAGGCGGGACAGCAGTGACAGGGTGAGGAACCCGTGGGCGATGGTGCCGCCGAACGGACCGGTGGCGGCCCGCTGCGGATCGACGTGAATCCACTGCTGGTCGTCAGTCGCGTCGGCGAAGGCCTTGATGCGCTGCTGGTCGATGGTCATCCAGTCACTGACGCCCAACCGCTCGCCGACCGCACCACGCAGCTCGTCCACCCCGGTGAACACCCTCATCGTTCTCCCTGCTGTGACTCCCGCCCGGCGGGCGCTGCGATGACGCCGGGGGCGGCGTCCGGACCACGGGTCTACCGCATGGGGGGCAGATGGCCGGCTACGGGGCGATCGCCGCTTCCGAGCTCGAGCCGGGATACCGGGGCCAACCGGCCACTACGCAGAGCACTCTCGATGACGAGCCGGGCCTTCCGGTCCGCGAGCACCAGGGTGGTGACGGTGTTGCCGAACACCGGTCCGGCCACCCGATGCCAGGACAGCGGTGGATCGGGCAACCCACGTCTGCGCAGCACCTGGCGGACCAACGAGGCCAGCGGCTCGAACCAGGCCACCCGAACCAGCGCCTGAATGGGCCACGGCACCCGGTGGTGCATCGGCGAGCACACGAGCTGGTACACGGCGGAGTGCACGGGTTCGTCGAAGTCGGCCCGTGCCACATAGCTGTGGTGCACGTCGCCGGACAGCACGCTGATCGTGGCGGGAGCCTGCGGATCGGCCGCCACCCGGCGCAGCAGTGCGGCCAGCCGGTCGAACGAGCTCTGGAACGCCGCCCAGTGTTCCAGGTCCACGGCTTGGCGGAAACGCTCGGCCCCGATACCGCCGCGAGCGCAGGCCGCTTCGTTGGCCGCCTGCATGTCGTGGATCGCGGGAGCCAGCAGCCACGGCAGAGAACTCCCCACCAGCACGTGCGACACGGCGGCGGCATCCTTGCCGATCGCCTCCTCCACCCAGGTGAACTCCTCCTCGTTCAGCATCGTGCGGTGGCCCTCGGCCAGCATGCGCCCGCACCGGGTGTCCACCATCACCAGGCGCACCTCGTCGAGGTCCCAGCGGAAGCTCCACCGCACCGCGGCAGGATCGGTATCAGCCGCGGCGGCCATCTCCCGCAGTACCGGCCAGGCGTCCTTGCCGGCCCCCTGCACCGCGCGCCAGACCGGATCGGCGTGGCGCTCCCGCGGGGGCAGGTTGCCGATGTGCTGGTAGATCCAGTACGAGGTGAGCGCGCCGCTGATCCGGCTCGGCCACCAGGGCTGAGCGGTGATCCAACGCCGCCACGCCGTCGAGGTGTTCCAGTCATCGCGCACATCGTGATCGTCGAAAATCATCGCGGTGGGCACGGTGGACAGCAGCCACCGCACCTCTGGTTCCGACCATGCCTCCTGGTACAGGTGGGCGTACTCGACGAAGTCGTTCGCTTCCGGCTCAGGCGGCCCCGGGGGTCCGGTGCGGTGGCGGCGCCGGCTCAGCCAGCGCCGCATCTGCGGGGTCGGCTCATCGGCATAGACCTGGTCGCCGAGCAGCAGCAGTGCGTCGGGCCAGTTCTCGGGAGTTATTCCGGCCATCCGGATGGCATAGGCCGTCAGCGAGTCGGTGCCCAGTTTGGCCGCCATTCGAGGAGCAGTGGGGCTGGCCTGCCGGCACGAGCCGAACACCACCCGAACCGGGCCACCGCCACCCCGGGTGCGGATTCGGCTGCCGGGTCGGGCCGAGCCGGGCTGGGGCCAGCGCAGCTCCCCGTCTACCCGGACGTCGTAATCGGTGACCGAAGCCGGCTCCAACCCGCTGATCTCGATCAGTGCGTAGTGGTTCCCCCACACGCCGAAGGTCGAAGCCCGGTGGCCGAGCACCTCGATCTCGGCCGGCCGGTCGGTCTGTACCCATACGGTCGCCGTCGTGCTACCGACGTGACGGAGGATCGGTCCGCACAGTAACTGGGCCGAGGACGGGGTGGACGGCAGAGTAGGCACTGCCATTGCCTACCCGACTCCTGTCGGTGACGCGAGAGGGCAGACCGGCTTCGGCGAGGTCCCACCTGGATGGACCGAGGCCTACACCTGGATGGAGTGGCGATGGTGACAGCTCCGGCTGCAGCACAGGTCCGAATGGGTACCCCGGCCGGACGGTGGGTGCTGCTGGCGACGATCTCCGGCTCTGGCATGGCCATGCTCGACGCGACGGTGGTGAACATCGCGCTGCCGGAGATCGGGCGCGATCTGCGCACCGACTTCGCGACGTTGCAGTGGATCGTCAACGCCTACACCCTCACGCTGGCCGCGCTGATTTTGCTGGCCGGAGCGCTCGGCGACCGCTTCGGCCGTCGCCGGGTGTTCCTGATCGGCACGGTGTGGTTCGCGCTCGCCTCGCTGCTGTGCGGTCTGGCACCGAGCGCCGAGGTGTTGGTGGCGGCCCGGGCATTGCAGGGTATCGGCGGAGCGCTGCTCACGCCGGGCAGCCTGGCGATCATCTCCTCGTCGTTCGCCGCAACCGACCGGGCCAAGGCGGTGGGTGCCTGGTCCGGGCTGGGTGGGGTGGCCGCCGCGATCGGACCGTTCGCGGGCGGCTGGTTGGTGGCGATCGACTGGCGAGCCGTGTTCCTGGTGAACCTGCCGGTGGCCGTCTTCATCATTGCGGTCACGCTGCGTCACGTACCGGAGAGCTTGGACACTCAAAGCCCACCGGGGTTGGATGTGACCGGTTCCGTGCTCGCCGCTGTCGGGCTCGCCTGCCTCACCTACGGGCTCACCGAACTCGGCGAGGGCAGCGGCGGTAGCGCGAACACCGTGGCTGTGCTGCTCAGCGGCGTCGCCGGGGTCAGCGCGCTGGTGGCGTTCGTGTTCGTCGAACGCCGCAGTGCGCACCCGCTGGTACCGCTGGGGCTGTTCGCCGACCGGCGATTCAGCGTGACCAACGCGGTCACCCTGCTGGTATACGCCGGGCTCGGAGTGTTCTTCTTCCTGCTGGTGCTGCAACTACAGGTCGCCGCTGGGTTCTCCCCGCTGCTCGCCGGCAGCGCCATGCTGCCGGTCACCGTGCTGATGCTGCTGCTCTCCGCACGGACGGGTGCGCTCGCCGAACGGATCGGCCCCCGGCTGCCGATGACCGTAGGTCCCCTGATCGCCGCCGCAGGGTTCCTGTTGACCCTGCGGATCGGGCCGGGCGCGTCCTATCTGCTCGACGTGTTCCCGGCAGTGGTGACGCTGGGACTGGGCCTCTCGCTGACCGTCGCGCCGCTCACCGCGACCGTGCTGGGATCCGCGGATCCGAGGTACGCGGGGACGGCTTCCGGGGTGAACAACGCGATCGCCCGCACCGGCAGCCTGCTCGCTGTCGCGGTCATCCCGGCGTTGGCCGGCCTGGGTGGCACCGACTACACCAACCCGGCCGACTTCAGCGCCGGCTTCCGGGGCGCCATGCTGATCAGCGCGGCCCTGCTCACGCTGGGCGCCCTGCTCTCCGCGACGCTGCTGCGCCCATCCCGTCCCGCGCCGCCCGCCCCGGTGGTATCCGAGCGGATCGCCCTGGAGCGCTGCGCGCACTGCGGAGTCACCGGTCCTCAGCTCTACCCGAAGTCACCATCATCACGCGGCGGGTGATCGACGGCGCCGAGCAACCTGATGGCTTCAGGCCACAGCCCGCAGTCGGCCGAAGATTGGGCAACGCAGTTACCCGCCTGGCGCTCGGCACCCCGGGACGCGGTGAATGCGTTCGCGCGGGTACAGGCAGCCCTGTGGGAGGGGATCGCGCACGACGGTCCGAAGCCTTGGACAGAACGCCTCGCCAACGCCGCCCAACAGTGGGTAGAGCACCGCAATACCTCACCCCACAACTGAAAAGGCGAATATTCGTGAGCACCGACTCCACACCCGCCATCCACCCCTATAAAAGCCTCATCGCCCCCGACGACGAGCAGGTGGACATCGATACCGAACTGGTCCCCCTCGTGCGAGTGCTATGGGCCAGAGGGCTGGTGATCGTGGCCTGCTGCCAGGATCATCGGCGAGTCCGCAGCCGGACTCCGTGACCCGCAGAGCACCACCCCTACCGGTCACGGCGGCTTCGTCGAGTACTATTTCGGCTACGCCTGGCCCAAAATGCCATACGAATTATGGCAGCGTGCCGGTACAGACCCCAAAGGACCGAGTCCCGCGTCGCCCCATACCGCCATGGAACTGCACTGGGTATCAATGTTTTCTAAACGCAGCACCAGCCGAAGACCGTTGGTCACGGATATGTCGACCAAACCCTGGTCACCCAATCGCAGATCCCGACGATACACCTCCTTCCTGTCCACAATCACGACAAAGCGCGTTGCGGCATCAATTGGAGCTTCATCGTCTAAGCAGATTATCGCCTGGAATCGGTCGAGTTTCCGTTCAATATTAAACACTTCATCCCTATCGCCAGCACTAGAAGCGCGCCGAGTCGATCACAACTCCGCGTGACGCGCCACGGACGCGCGGGGCTAGCCACAGAGCCTAAGGTGAAACCGACGATTGATGACCTTGGCCTGCTGCCGAGACATCGGAAAATCCGCAGCCGGACTCCTTACGAAACCCGCAATGTACGGTCCGTTCCGGTCATGGCGACTTCAATGTACCCATCCCTGGTGTACGGTAAAAGAAACGGCATCAACCCGACCTAACGCCGCACAGGGTAAGCCAGAGAGCCGGAGCTCGGGCTGAGATAGATCGTATTTTCGTCGCGTAGTCGTTCGTATCCGCAGCGACAGAGTGATACCTGGGGAAACTACCACAGCGTCCGCAGCGTCAAAACAGCGCGTCATCAACAACCACCGTATCAGGTCCACCGCGTCACACCTTCAACCATCCTAAGGGCCAGCTTACTACATAAAGTCACCATATTGCCAACAGATCTCGGCAAGTGTGAGATTCGAGTGTCATCCGTATGTGTTCATCAGTACGTGCAGTCTTGCCGCATGCGACTTGTCGATGATCTCTTTTACATGCTTACTTGGCATGGTCGCATTGCACATCACGACCCGGGGGGAGAAAGTGATGACTGCGTCGCTCGCGCGGTTTCTTGTCCGTCGTCGTGTGCTGGTCGTCTCCGTGGCAATCGTTGTCCTTGTGCTGGGCGGCTTATTCGGGAGTGGAGTCGCATCCAGTCTCACCAGTGGCGGCTTTGAGGATCCGCATGCGGAGTCCAGCGTTGCGGCCGAGGTGTTGGAGCGTGACTTCGGCCGGGGAGACGCGAATCTCCTGTTACTGGTAACCACTCGGGCCGGAGTCGACGACCCGGCGGTGACGCAGGCCGGTCTGGCGCTGACCAAGGAGCTCGCCGACGAGGCGGGAATCATCGATGTGGCGTCCTACTGGAGCCAGCAGGCCGCCCCGCTAGCCTCAACCGACCGGACGCAGGCGCTGATCCTGGGCCGGATCGTCGGCGACGAGGACGAAGTCGCCCAGCGGGTCGACCAGCTCATCACCACCTATACCCGCAGTAATGATCAACTTGACATCGCCGTCGGTGGCTCCGCGGCGGTCGCCGCGCAGCTCCGCGACACGATCGAGGCGGACCACACCCGGGCACAGGCGATTGCTTTCCCTGTTCTCCTGGTTCTGCTGCTACTCGTCTTCGGATCAGTCGTCGCGGCGCTGCTGCCCCTCGCGGTCGGCGCGATCGCGGTCATCGGCACCCTGGCGGTTCTCCAGCTACTGACCGGTGTCACCGACGTCTCGGTCTATGCGCTGAACCTGGCGACCGGGCTCGGTCTCGGCCTGGCCATCGACTACAGCCTGTTCATGGTGAGCCGTTTCCGTGAGGAGCTCGCCGCCGGCCGTGCGATTGATGAGGCCGTGGTCCAGACCGTGCAAACCGCAGGGCGGACCGTGGCATTCAGCGGTGTCACGGTGGCGATCTCACTCTCCGCGCTGCTGATCTTCCCCCAGGTATTCATGCGTTCCTTCGCCTATTCGGGCATCGCGGTCGTCGCGGTAGCGGTGATCGGCGTGTTCATCGTGCTTCCCGCCCTGCTCGCCATCCTCGGGCACCGGGTGGACGCCTTCCGCCTCCGGCGCCGGCGCGTGGTTCCGGCGGGCGAGGGCCGGTGGCACCGCATCGCTGTGGCCGTGATGCGTCGGCCGATCCCGATCGCGACCGGAGTACTCGCCGTCCTTCTTCTCCTTGGTGCTCCGTTTCTGAACGTGGAGTTCGGCGGCATCGACAGCCGGGTGTTGCCCGCCGGGAGCCAGGCCCACCTGGTCGGCGAGGAGGTACGCGAGAATTTCGCCGCCCGGGAGTCCGCGCCGGTGACCGTGGTCGTGCCGGACAGCGGGGATTCGGCGGCCGACACGGCGAGCATCGCCCAGTACGCGGGTGAGCTGTCCACGGTGCCGGGAGTGGCCCGGGTGGACGCGTTGACTGGTTCTTACATCAGCGGGCAGCGCATCGCCGCCAACCCGGCCGCGGCGAACCAGGCAGACGCCGACGGCACCTGGCTCTCCGTGATTCCTGCCGTCGAGCCCATCTCTCCGGCGGCCAAGACCCTGGTTGCCGACCTGCGCGCGGTGGACGCACCGTTCGACGGCGTGCTGATCGGGGGTCCCTCGGCCACCTTCGTCGACTCCCAGCAGTCACTGTTCCGGCTGCTCCCGGTGGCGATCGGCATCATCGCCGCGGTCACCTTCGTCCTGTTGTTCCTGATGTTCGGGTCGCTACTCGTGCCCACGACGGCGATTGTGCTGACTCTGCTGAGTTTGACCGCGACTTTCGGGGCGATGGTGTGGGTCTTCCAGGACGGCCATCTGT
Source organism: Pseudonocardiaceae bacterium (assembly GCA_050700515.1). Taxonomy (GTDB): domain Bacteria; phylum Actinomycetota; class Actinomycetes; order Mycobacteriales; family Pseudonocardiaceae. The sequence goes on along the minus strand of JBOHHD010000765.1, from coordinate 4,918 downwards.
CCGGCCTGCTCGGCTTCACCGCGACCGGCACACTCGACACGAGCATTCCGATCCTGATGTTCTGCCTGGCCTTCGGCGTGTCCATGGATTACGAGGTCTTTCTGCTGTCGCGGATCAAAGAGGAATACGACCGCACCGGCGACAACACCACCGCGGTGGCCATGGGCCTGGCACGCACCGGCGGAATCGTGACAGCGGCGGCGGCGCTGCTCGCGACGGTCCTCATCGTGTTCGCGACCTCAGGCGTCATCCTCATCAAGCTCTTCGGGATCGGGCTGGCCCTGGCCGTGATCGTGGACGCCACCCTGATCCGATTGTGCCTGGTCCCCGCAGCCATGAAGCTGGCCGGCCCGGCGAACTGGTGGCTTCCGCGCCCGCTGCGCCGGATCCACCCACGCTTCATAAGCAGCGAGGCGCACCACAAAGGCATAGCAGAAGGCACCCGAGACTTCGCCCCGAGACACCCGGCACTTATTCCGGGATCATCGGAATCTCGTCTCGAACAGCGGGGCGAAAATGGTGGGATAAAGAACGCCTCCCCAGCTGACCAGCCCAGTGGAGCGCGTGAGCCTCCGCATGACAACACATCAGCCCACCGCCAGAAATAACTTATGCACCCCCCTGCCCCGCTGACGCCTCAGGAACATTTAGGATACCATGTCAAAGTTCGACTACATCGCAGTGACATTGCCCGGGCTTGCCGACCCCACAATCGCCATCGCGGCCAGCCGAGCCGATGGCATCGGCATTGTGGACATATCTTTCGTCCGTGATGAGCAGCTCGCTGTGCAAGCAGTTGCCAAGCTTGCCCGGTTCGCCCGCAATCGTTGTGGGATCCGGCTGGATTCCCACGACGAGGGCGTAGCCGATACGGTGATTTCCGCCCTGCCACCCGAGGTCACCTTCGCGATCCTCACACCCGCCGATCACCACGTCCTGCGCGGGCAAGCCGAGCGGCTTCGTGCCCAGGGCATCGAGCTGTGGCTGGAGTCGACGACAGTGGAGGAGGCACGGCTGGCGATCGCCCTGGGTTTTGCTGGGGTGATCGCGAAGGGCCACGAGTCCGGTGGACGCGTGAGCGGCACGACCACGTTCATGCTGCTTCAGCAGTTCCGGTCCGAGATCGAGCTGCCGATCTGGGCCCAGGGTGGAATCAGCGAGCACTCGGCGGCGGCGTGTGCCGCGGGCGGAGCGGCCGGTGTGGTGCTCGACTCCCAACTCGCCCTGACGCGGGAGTCACAGCTGCCCGATCGGGTGAAGAACGAGATCGCCCGCATGGAGGGGACCGAAACGGTCTGCGTAGGACCTGAATCCGGCCAGCGGTGGAGGCTGTACGAGCGGCCGGGCTACCCCGCGGCCGAGGAGCTGCGCCAGCTGGAACGCAAGCTCGCCGCCGAGGATTCCGGATCGAGCCAGACAGCGCAGTGGCGTGCGCGGCTGGCCGACCTGGTCGGCTGGGCCGGACCGAGCAACGCCTGGCTGCTGGGCCAGGACGCCACCTTCGCCGCCCACCTGGCCGAACGCTTCCACACCGTCGCGGGTGTCCTGGAGGGCATCCGGCGGACCGTCGACGAACACCTCACTTCGGCCGCGCGTCCCCTGGCCGAGCACAGCCCACTGGCGAACTCCCACGGCACGCGCTACCCCATCGTCCAAGGCCCGATGACCCGGGTGAGTGACGTGCCCGCTTTCGCCCGTGAGGTCGCTCAGGCCGGAGCGCTGCCATTCCTGGCGCTGGCCCTCATGCGAGGACCCGAAGTCGAGACGTTACTGCGGGAGACCCAGCGCGAGCTCGGCGATCGGCCCTGGGGGGCCGGCATCCTCGGGTTCGTCCCCCATGAGCTGCGCACCGAGCAGATGGCAGTCCTCGAGCGTTACCCGCCAACCTTCGCGCTGATCGCGGGCGGACGCCCGGACCAGGCGCTGCGCCTGGAACGCGACGGCATCCCAGCCTACCTGCACGTCCCCTCCCCGGGCCTGCTGAAGGTCTTCGCCGCAGCCGGAGCTCGCCGGTTCGTGTTCGAGGGGCGGGAGTGCGGAGGACACGTCGGCCCGCGAACCAGCTTCGTGCTCTGGAACACGATGATCGATGTCCTCCTGGAGTCGGTGCCGCCGAGCGACCTGCCGGACTGCCATGTGCTCTTCGCCGGAGGGGTGCACGACGCCCACTCGGCCGCCATGGTCACCGCGATGGCGGTGTCGCTGACCGAGCGTGGCGTCAAGGTGGGCGTGCTGCTCGGGACGGCCTATCTGTTCACCGAGGAGGCGGTGGCCACCAGCGCGATCACGTCGGGGTTCCAGGGAGAGGCGACGCGCTGCACCGGCACCGTGTTGCTCGAAACCGGACCGGGACACGCCACCCGCTGTGCGGAGACCCCCTTCGCGGACGGCTTCCGGCAGGAACAAGGACGGCTCATCCAGCAGGGTTACTCCGCCGAGGAGATCCGGACCCAGCTGGAACTGCTCAACCTCGGCCGGGCACGCGTCGCCTCCAAGGGCATCGATCGTGCTCCGGAGCATGGGCAGGATCCTGACGCGTCGAAGTTCGTCACCGTGGCCCCCGAGGACCAGAGCGCCCGGGGCATGTACATGCTCGGTCAGGCGGCCACCCTGCGCAGTACCACCCTGACCCTCGCCGAGCTCCACCACGACGTCTCGATGACCAGTTCCACGCTGCTGGACGAGCTGTCGCGGGCGGGGACGACCCGCCCCGCCATCAGCAAGCCGGGACAGCCCTGCGACATCGCCATCATCGGGATGAGCTGCCTGCTGCCCAAGGCACCCGACCTGGACACCTACTGGCAGAACATCCTCGGCAAGGTCGACGCGATCACCGAGGTCCCGGCGGATCGGTGGGACTGGCGGCGTTACTTCGACCCCGACCCGAGCGCGCCGGACAAGGTCTACTCGAAGTGGGGCGGGTTCCTCGACAAGATCCCGTTCGATCCGGTGAGCTACGGCATGCCGCCGAATACCCTGTCCTCGATCGAGCCGCTGCACATGCTCGCCCTCGAGGTGGTCCGGACGGCGCTGGACGATGCCGGCTACCTCGATCGTCCCTTCGCCCGCCGCCAGACCGGAGTGGTCTTCGGTATCGGTGGCGTGGGTGATCACGGCACCGGGTACGGCGTCCGCGCCAGCCTGCCTGCCCTGTTCGGGGAGGTCGCCCCGGAGATCCTGGACACGCTTCCGACCTGGACCGAGGACTCGTTCCCGGGCATCCTGCTCAATGTCACGGCCGGGCGGATCGCGAACCGCTTCGACCTCGGAGGGGTCAACTACACGGTCGACGCCGCGTGCGCCGCGTCGCTGGCCGCCGTCTACGTGGCCGTGGGCGAACTGACCGACGGCACTGCCGAGATGATGATCGTCGGCGGTGCGGACACCACGCAGACCCCGTTCGGCTATACGTGCTTCAGCAAGACGCACGCCTTGTCACCCCGGGGGCGCTGCCGTCCGCTGGACGCCGGCGCCGATGGCATCGTGATCAGCGAGGGCCTCGGAGTCCTCGTGCTCAAGCGGCTCGCCGACGCCGAGCGCGACGGCGATCGAGTCTACGCCGTCATCAAGGGGATCGGCGGCTCCAGCGACGGCCGGGACCGCAGCCTCACCGCCCCTCGGCCCGAGGGACAGGCCCTCGCGCTGGAGCGGGCCTATGCCAAGGCCGGATTCTCCGCGGCCACCGTAGGCCTGATCGAGGCCCACGGCACCGGCACGGCCGCCGGTGATCGGGCGGAGATCGCCACGCTCAACCAGGTCTTCGATGCGGCCGGCGCGCCCGCGCGGCGATGCGCGGTCGGATCGGTCAAGTCGATGATCGGCCACACCAAGGGCACCGCCGGCGTGGCGGGACTGATCAAGGTGGCGCTCGGCCTGCACCACAAGGTGCTGCCGCCGACGCTGGGGGTCGAGCAGCCCAACCCCGCCGTCGGCCTCGATGACAGCCCGTTCTACGTCAACAGCGAACGGCGCCCGTGGCTCCAGGCCCCGACCGCCCCACCCCGGCGCGCCGGGGTCAGCGCGTTCGGTTTCGGTGGCACGAACTTCCACATCGCTCTTGAGGAGTACACCGGCGATTACCTGCTCGGTCCAGCCGACGCTCCGGTGCAGAGCTGGCCCAGCGAGCTGTTCGTGTGGTCGGCCGGATCACGTGAGGAGCTGCGCAGCCGGGTGGCGAAGCTCGATCAGGCACTGGCCGCGGCGCCGGTGGCCGCCCCGCTGCGCGAGCTGGCCCGCGCGGTCTGGGTGCAGCACCGGCCCGGTCTCGCGGTTCGGCTCGCGATCGTGGCCACGTCGATCGACGACCTGCGGTCCAAGCTGGCCACCGCGCGCGACACGCTGGCCACACCGAACGCGCAGGTCTGGAATCGCGGCGGCATCTACCTGACCACCACGCCGTTGGCGGGTGAGGGCGCCGTCGCCTTCCTCTACCCGGGCCAGGGCTCGCAGCATCCCGACATGCTCCGCGACCTCGCCATGCATTTCCCGGAGGTGCGGCAGGCGTTCGAGTTGGCCGACGAGGTCCTGACCGATCAGGTGGACAAGCCGTTGTCCGACTACATCTTCCCACCACCGGGCTTCAATCCGGACGACGAGCGAGCGCGAGTCGGCGCACTGAGGCGAACCGATCGTGCCCAGCCTGCCCTGGGCGCAGCCGGGATGGGACTGTCGCGGCTACTTGCCGCAGTGGGGGTCCGACCTGATCTGACCGCCGGGCACAGCTACGGCGAGTACACCGCGCTCTGCGCCGCGGGGGTGATCAACGAGGAAGTCCTCTATCACCTGTCGCAGGCACGGGGCCGGTGCATCATCGACGCTGCGGAGTGCGGACCCGGCACGAATAGTACGGAGTGCGGACCCGGCACGAATAGTACGGAGTGCGGACCCGGCACGAATAGTACGGAGTGCGGACCCGGCA
>JBOHHD010000764.1:0-7954 GCA_050700515.1 Pseudonocardiaceae bacterium | reverse complement strand
GTGTGGGACCTTCCGGCCGCGGTGGCCTGTCCTCCACTGAATGCCCTCCTGGGTCCGGCGGCTGGGTACGGCGGCAGCGTCAGGCTATCGGCGGTCCCCCTTCTGTCGCGCGCGCTGCCCCGCGAGTAGACGCACGATCCCGCGCGTGGTTTCTGACACACTCCACTCGTCGCCGTCAACAGCGGGCAGGGTGGGAGGACACATCAATGCGGTTACCGGTCACGGAGGCGGCCGACGATCGGGGCCGGGGGCAGCCGCCGGCCGTGCGCTCCACGGCGCTTCGGCAGTGAGGACGGCGCTGCTGGTGACCGGCGGGGCCGGGCAGCTCGGCCGGGAGTTGGCTGTCGCGGCTGCCCGCGCGGGGATCACCCAGCTGCATGCCCCCGACTCGACCGAGCTCGACATCACCGATGCCACGGCGGTCTCCGACGCGGTGGCGGCGTCGGCGGGTGGCGCTCGGCTGGTAGTGATCAATGCGGCGGCCTACACCGCGGTGGACCTCGCGGAGGGCGAGGGCGCGGCGCGGGCCCGTGCGGTCAACGCCGATGGTCCAGCGCACCTGGCGCGGTCGTGTCTCGCGCATGGGGCACACCTGGTGCAGGTCTCGACCGACTACGTCTTCGCGGGTGAGCGCGCCGGTCCCCATCAGGTCGACGATCCCACGGTGCCGCGCACCGTCTACGGCCGGACCAAGTTGGCGGGGGAGCAGGCGGTGCTGACGTCGAGAGCGTCCGCGCACGTGGTGCGGACCGCCTGGCTCTACGGCGCGCACGGCGCGAACTTCGTCCGCACCATGGCGCGCCTGGCTCAGGGTCCGGACCCCGTGCGAGTAGTCGATGATCAGCGCGGCAACCCGACCTGGACCGCCGACCTGGCTGCCGGGCTGATCGCCCTCGCCGTGGCCGCCGAGCAGATACCACCCGGCGTGCTGCACTGCGTCAACACCGGCGCGACGACCTGGTTCGACCTGGCCAGAGCCGTGTTCACCGAGGTAGGCGCCGACCCGGCCCGGGTGCAACCGTGCAGTACCGCGGAGTTCCCCCGCCCCGCCCCCCGACCGGCCAACTCGGTCCTGGACACCACCGGCTGGACAGCCGCCGGCCTGCCCCCCCTCCGCCCCTGGCCCGCCGCCCTGACCGCCGCTTTCACCAACGGCCTCACCCCCTAACCCCGCGTGTCCAGCTTTGCTGCCCGGTGTGTCAGGCCCTGGTGCCCGGTGTGTCGCTCATCCATGAGCACGCTGGTAGGCACGCACAGTCGCGTCCGCACAGGCCTGCCAGGTGTGGCCGGCGGCGTGGGCCTGGCGGGCCGCCGTGCCAGCCTGATCACCGTTCGCACCGTCCACCCAGCACAATGCGGCGGTCAGCGCTGCCCGATCGCCTGGCAGCACCAGGGTGGCCAGCCCGCCCGCCACCTCACGCAACGCGGGCACGTCGGAACACACCACGGGCACGCCGGTCGCCATCGCCTCCAGCACCGGTAGCCCGAAACCCTCCTCTCGCGAGGGCAGCACCAGCGCCGTTGCCCCGGCAACCACCGAGCGCAGGTCGGCGTCCTCCAGGTAGCCGACGGCGTGTACCCGGCCGTGCACCAGGTGTGATGGGCCCCATCCGGTAGGTCCGGCCAGCACCAGCACCGGCAGCTCCGGCTGCGCAGCATGCGCGTCGAGCAACACGTCGAGGCCTTTGCGCGGCTGGGTGGCGCCGACGAACAGCAGGTAGCGCTGCGGCAGCCGAAGCCTGGCGCGCAGCTCCGGAGCAGGGGGAGCGGCGTCCTGCCATTGACGGTCCACACCGAGCGGGGTGACCACGATCCGCTCGGCGGGAACATCGAGCCGCCGGGTCACCTGCTCGGCCACCGCGGCGCTGGGAGTACAGACCACCGCCGCGCGCGCTACCGAGGAGCGCACCAGGCCGGGCAGATCGCGCTGCTGCGCAGCCAGCTCGTCCGGCCGGTCCAGGAAGGCCAGATCGTGGACCGTGACCACGCCGGCGGCCTGCCGGGACGGCGGCAGCACGAAGTTGGTGGCGTGCAGCACGTCGGTATCCCCGGCGAGCAGCTCGACCGGAGGCCAGTTGCAGCGCCGCCATGACGCACGCAACGCCCGAGCCGGCACTGGCCCCCCGCGCACCCGCACCCCGCGGGGCACCGCCGCGCGCAGCGCGGTCTGGCCACGGGCGGTGAACGCAGTGACCGTGACGTCCACCTCCGGCCGGGTGGCCAGCTCGGCGAGCAGCGCGGTGGTGTAGCGGCCGATCCCGCTGCGTTGCCCGAGCAGCGGAGTACCGTCCATCAGTACCCGGATCGCCGCGCCCGGTGAGTGGTGACTCGCCCTACTGTGAATGCTCATTCGGTGGCCTGCAGCGGCACTGTCGCAAATACCAGCCACTGCAGGTTTTCAAGCCCGTGGCGAGCGGAGACTATCCGGGTGGGCGTGGCGACACCGAGAGCCGGAAAGGCATCGACGATCACCTGTTCCTCCTCGGCTAAGACCTCGGCAGTGACAAGAGCCTCCGGCGCAAGCGGATTGAAGTTACTCATCACTCATCGTCGCTCAGCAACCAGATCCGCGCGGTCCTGTCTGCGCTGGCGGTGGCCAGCCGACGCCCGTCCGGGCTGAATGCCACCCCCAGCACTCCATTGTCGTGCGTGAACTTGGCGAGCTTTTGTTCACTGGTGGTGTTCCAGATGCGCGCGGTTGAGTCGCAGCTGGCGGTGGCCAGCCGGCGCCCATCCGGGCTGAACGCCACTGCGTTGATTCCCATGAGGTGATGCAGAATCTGCGCGGTCTGGGGGGCATCGACTATGCAGGTCGAGGCAGGCTGTGATGATTGCGGATCGGGGAATTCTCGGTGGGCTCGAGCGAGCAGTGCGGTGGTATTTCGATAGCTAGGGTTCAGCTGCTCCAGTGTTTCGATCGCCTGTTCCCATTGGCCGGCATCGAGCAGGCGCAATCCGCTGCGGTACTGCGCGGCGAGCTGTTCTGTTTGTTCAGCTGCCCTAAGCTTGGCTCGCGCCGAGGTCACCAATCCGTCCGGGTCGGCAACGGCCGGATCCAGGATGTGCAGCCGCTCACTGACCTTGACCACCGCCGCCCACCGTTCAACCCGGTGCAGCCGACGGGCCTCGGCCTGCAAACCGGCGATCTGTTGCTGGCGCCGGACGATCTCCAACCGCTCACCGACGTCCAGATATGTGGGATCTAGGTCGGCGATCGCCGTGAAGCCCACGACGGCCTGCTCCCAGTCCAGAGTCTCGGCAGCCGCGCGTGCCTGCGCGTAAGGGATGCTCAACTGCTGGTGGCGCACGGCCTGCTTCAGCTTGACCGCGGTGTCGGGGTGGTCGGATCGGCAGGAGAGGACCTCTCGCAGCAGCACAGCAGCCTTGTCCCACTGCTCGGTCCAGAATGCCGCCAGGGCCTCGTCGTACAGGGCCTCCACATCCGGCGCGGCCACCTGATTCTGGAAAAGACCAGGCGGTACCGGCAACAGAGTGGTAGTGGTGTCGAAAATGCGCCCGTCAGATGCGCGCAGATACAGCACCGGAGTACCCCACTCCAAGGTGTCCTTCTTGGCCAGCCGCAACTCACGTCGAGCCCGCATGACTCCGGTGTCCACGGGCAACCGCTTGGCCACGTTCTGATAAAAGGCCTCAGCAAACCGGATCGCAGCCGAGTCGGTGATTTCGAATTGCATGGCCACCACCGCCGGGATCCCCCGGCGCATCAGCGCCCCAGCCGTACTGGAGAACGCGTCCAAGGCGCTGCCCCGCCCGGTGTCGCAGGCGTTGAGCAGGACCAGACGCAGTGTGTGGTGCTCGGCGAGTACTCGACTGAGATCGTCGGCACCGACGTGGTGGGCACGGCCTGCAGCGTCGACCAAAGCGACGGTGCCCTCGTCGGCAACCCGGTCATACCCGCCGTGGCCGACGAAATGAAAGACGTGCCACTGCCCCTCGTCCAAGGCATTCTGCAGATCGCCGTAGGTCTGTCCAGTTACCCAGGAAAGCTCGACCGTTCCGTCGCGCTCCAGGTCCATCAGCGCATTGCGCAGCCGCCGCTGTTCATTCGTGACGTCCAGCGCGTGCTGATCACCTGGGCGGGCCACCATGCCCAGGATCCGCAGCGGCGCAGTGACGTGCAGCGGCTGCTGGGGAACCAGAACGTCGGGGTATCGCACCAGCGGTATGGCCAGACCCAGATAATCCTGCCGGCCGGGATCGAAAAGGAACTCCCACGGCAGCCGGGCTAACTCCGGCGGGCGCACCCGCAGCACCAGCCGCAGGGTGCTGCCCTGCTCGCGAGCGCGCTGAGCGCTGGCCAGGTACAGGCCCCGCACGTCGTCGGCAACCACTGCCTCGAACAACCGTCGTCCCAACGCCTGGATGGGCTGCTCGTCCCTGGTGGGCAACCGGCGCAGTACCGCTGACGAGGTCAGTACGGCTTCCCTGACCACGGCCAGTTGACGGTCGAGCTCGGCAAGAGCCATGGGCAGGCGCATGGTGGTGGAAGCTTCTCCGCCGGGCGCACGCGCGAGCACCGGGTAGGCATCTCCAGCACCCGGGCTGATCTCCAGCTCGAAGTCGAGCGTGGTCATGCGCGCCCCTCCGAGCAGGTCTCCCCGCGCGCGTCACGGCGAGTCATTACCTGATCCTACGAAGGACCCGATCCGTTACGGCGGCGGATCACGCGGCTACGACGGTCGGCCGTACCTCGAAGAGGTCGATGGCTCGCAGCGGCACGTGATCACCACCCCCCTGGGTGCCGGAACTGGGTCGCCATGCTTACGCATGCTCCCAGGTGCCTCGACCACGATGACGTATCCGCTCACCGCTGTGGCCGCTCGGTACCGGCCTGGCCGAGGATGTTTATCTCGGTCATCGGCCGCAACGTCTCACTCGGCTGCCACTCGTCGGCCAACACCGAGTACAGCAGGCTGTCGCGCCATTGGCCATTGGTGTGTACGTGGTCGCGGATGCGACCTTCGTAGGTCATGTCCAGCCGGTGTGCCAGCGCGATCGATGCGGTGTTGTCCGGTCCCATTGCAGCGGATATGCGGTGGAGATCGAGGGTCCGGAAGCCGAAGTCTATGAGCGTGCGGGCAGCATCGGTGGCATAACCTCGTCTCCAGTAGTCAGCGGCGATGGCGTAGCCCAGCTTCGCCGCCTGCACACCGTCCAGTCCCAGCCGGGCGAACCCTACTAGACCCTCTTCTATGGTGACTACCGCGAAGTAGTACTCGGTTCGCGGCTGTTGTTTCGCTCGGCTGATTATTCCGCCTAACATTTCCGCCGCCTCGTCACGGGAGCGAGAGTTAAAGGAAAGCGAGTCGGTCACCCGGTCGTCGCCGACCAGAGCCGCAACTTTTTCCAGATCATCTGAGCTAAATTCCCGGAGAGTGACCGCAGAGCTGCAGAGCTGGATTGGGTACATGGTGGTATTTACCTCGCGAGACCGCGTACGGGAGTGCGAGTATAAATTTCGATCCGTTCTTGGAGGTCGCGGGTTGTTGTGCTGGCAGGTGCGTGGTTGAGCGCACGGTGCACCCGGTTCACCGAATGAACTATACCGTTGATTCGTTGCTCCACAGGCAGATTGAGTACCGTTGTCAGCGCCTCCGCTGCGCCGTCCACCTCCCCACGCCCGATCCGGGCGATGGCCAGTGCGGTGTGGGAACCGGCGGCGTCACCGAATGCCCAGTCCGGATCGGTCGAATCGGAGTACGCGTCGACGGCCTGGTGTGCGTAGTTCTCAGCTGTTGATGACGCGTCCGGAAGCCAGATCAGTGCGTCGGCGGCGAAGTACAGCTGTCGGGGTCGGCTGAATGTGGCGATGCCACCCATCTCGTCCAATTCGTCAGGGCGTACCTGGTCCCCTGCTTGCTCGGCGCGCTCGATTGCCTCACGGGCCTGTTCGCCGTTGCCGAGAGCGGCCCATGCGCGTGCTTCGCTGGCAGGCAGCCACACGGTGGTAGTGCTGCGGGACTGCTGTGCATAGGTAGCGCCACGCTGGGCGTAGCGGATGCTGTCATGCGGCCGACGCGCCCAGTAAGAGACCAGTGATTGAAGACCGCATATCCAGCCGCGGAGCCCGTCGTGGTCCGCCTGCTCGGCACACAGCCACGCGGTACGTGACTGCGTGAGTGCGGCGTGGGAGTCGCCCATGTCGTGTGCTGCCTTGGCGAGCAGACCACCAAGAACAGCGCTCAAAAAGTAAAGACGGCGGGCGTGGGTTGGTCGTTGAGGCCGCTCCAGCAGGCTGAATACTGTGTCTTGGCAAGAGACGATGTGACCGAGGATTTCCTGCAGCGGGCGCAAAGGATAGGCGCGCGCCAGGTCGCGCACATCCTCGTAAACCAACTCCAGCGACTCGTCGGACAAGGTCTGCAGACTTGTCATGAATCGTCGCGCACGATCTGCCGCCACGGTCAATACCTCCAAAGGGTCTGAGCCGCATTCTGATTTCGCTACAACGGAGAGTTCCCCGGGGCTGTAGGGGGCTAATAGCTGATCGACCGGTCGACCGAAGGCATACTGAAGCGCTCGGCGCGTGACCGGATTGGGGCGGTTCCCCGACCGCTCATTGCGGGCCAGGCGGCCCAGGTGACGACCACTGAGCGAGAGGGATGCGTCCTCGTGCTGTTTGGCCGTCTTGACCACCAGGTCGGCCGCTTCATCCCACGAGAGTTGCCGCTGGCGGACTATCGCCTCCAGCAGCGTACGCGGTTTAACCGGCTCAGCCATCCGGTCAAGCTCCCTTCACGGTGACCAAGTATGACGGGTTCAGTTCCGTCGGAGCATGGGCAGGTGCCAGGTCCGTAGAGGTCCTGCGCTGGTCCGTGGTTGGCGCGTCGCGGGCATAGCGCGGTCACTGAGAGTATCGCGAAGGTAAACGGTATGAAGACAACTCCACTTATGGCAGGCCCGTCATCATGGCCGACCTGACGGGCACCGAAGATGCACAGCACATACAGCGAGTTATTGCCTTGTCAGTGACCTGTGGCCGCGACGGCCGGGAGCATTTGGTGGCTGAGGAGGCGATGACGGCAGGCGGCGCAGGACGCTACCCGGCGTTGTGCGGACATGCGGTGTGGGCGGTCGCGCTGGCTTGTCCGGCCGGTCCACCGTGTCTGGCGTGCGCCGTGATACGCAACCCCGGCACGGCGAATGCACGGCGGTACCGTCGCATGCACCGGCCGGGGGTGGGGGAGCGGCTGACCTCCTGGCTGAACCGGATTCGGCTACGTCGCTACCTCAGCAGGTTCGGCTCCCCCTCCGGACGTCACGCTGCCGAGTCACGAACCGAGAGTGGGGCGGTGGTGCCCGATGGGCGCTGACAGCCCGGATCTGGTGATCGCGATGCGACTGCTCGACCATGCCAAGCTGCGTGGTTTCGAGTTTCGGCGTGGCGCTGTGGGCGAGGACGGACCTCTAGTGGGTAGCCGAGTGAGCGGTCGCTGGGTGGACCTCATCCATATCGAGGGATTTAGTCGCGACTGTTTCGCCTGGCGTAAGCGGACATCGTCACTGATTGTTTCCGACGATGCACTGATGGAGCGTCAGGTGGATGGCAATGCGCTGAGCGTGCTCAATGAGGTACTGACGTGGGAGACGGAATCGTGACACGGCCAACGTGCTGCGGCAAGAATGCAGCTGCCCCTCACTGGTGGATCGACGCTGGTCGGCCCAGCGCTGACCGGTGGCGGTTTATCGTGACCCCGCAGGGCCAACGGATCGAGCTGGTCAGCCTGTAGTGCTGGCCGTACTGGGGGATGGAAGGAATGCTGTGACCGCTCACGCCAGCACCGCCGCGCCTTCGACCACCGGAGCGATCGACTTCACCGTCCCGCCCGAGCTGGTCGACGTGCTCACCCGGGTGCGCGCGTTCATCCAGGAGGACGCCCTGCCCGCCGAGGCGCGGCTCACCGACCCCCACGATCTGCTGACGGGCTGGGAT
>JBOHHD010000763.1:0-1906 GCA_050700515.1 Pseudonocardiaceae bacterium | reverse complement strand
GCCCCCGAAGCCCCCGGAACCGGAGCTCGAGGATTCCGACTGGGTGCCGGCCCGCGTCGCGTCCCGTCCCTCCGCCACTGCGGAGAAGACCATGACCGCTGATGCGGAAATGAAGCGCGCTGACAGTCGGCATCCTGACGAGGTGGCTCTGGAACTGCTCACCGATCAACTCGGTGCCCGCCCTATCAACGGACGCTGAGGGCGCATCCTCGGGTGGTCCGACGGGGCTTCCCGGCGCTTCAGCCCTCGCCTGCCTCGGCTCCGCCAGAACTCATCCCCAGGTGACGCGGCAAGGGGTCTCATAAGGGTCTCACTTTGTCGGAAGGGTGTCACTTTGCTGCGGGTTCTTCCCTGAGGTCGGGTGAGGGGCCAGGATCGCGCTCACTGTTGGCAACGGAACTGACACCGAGGGTGCGATAACACATGGGTGGTGACGGCGGGAACCGCGCGTTGCGGCTGTTGCTGGATGAGGCGGGGTTGAGCAATACCGGGTTGGCCCGGGCGGTGGTGTTCGCCGGGGGCCGGGAGGGATTGCATCTGGGTAGCAGCACTACCTCGGTGAAGCGGTGGCTGGACGGGTCGCAGCCGCAGTGGCCGGTGCCCCGGTTGGTGGCCGCGGCGCTGTCGCAGCGGCTGCGCCGCATCGTCAGCATCACCGACTGCGGCTTCGCCGATCGCACTCCGGCCGAAGAGGATCGGTTTGACGGGCTGAGCTGTGCGGGGACACTGGAGGGCACGGTCCGCACAGTGGTCGAGCTCTCGGGACGGGACATGCGGCGTCGGAAGTTCCTGCTGGGCTCGATGTTCAGCGCCGGGGCCTTCGCCGAACCGGCGCTGGTCGCGCTCACGGTGCCTCCGGCGCCCAGCACCGCCCACACCGGCAGCGGCCGGCGCATCGGCATGGCCGACGTCGAGGTCTTCACCGCGCAGGTCACCCACCTGCGCCAGCTCGACTATTCCTACGGCTCCGGGCGGGTCCGGGCGCAGGTGGTGCAGCTGCTGCACCACGAGGCCACCGAACTGCTGCACGGCACCTACACCGCCAAGACCGGTCAGGCCCTGCTGATCACCGTCGCCCAGGCCACCAAGCTGGCCGGTTTCACCGCCGCTGACATCGGCCGGCACTCGTTGGCGCAGCGCTACTTCATCCAGGCGCTGGACCTGGCCATGCGCGCGGGCGACCGGCTCTACGCGGCTCAGGTGCTCAGCGAGATGGGCTGGCTGACGGCACAGCTGGGGCAGAACGCACCCACCGACGACGACCGGCTACGCAACGGGCGTCAGGCCGCTGCACTGGCCCGGGCTGGCCTGACCATCGCCGATGGCGCAGTTACCCCGGCGCTGGCCGCCGACCTGCACGCGCTGGAAGGCCGTGGCCTGGCCCTGTTCGGCGACGCCAGCGGGGCACGCAAAGCGGTGCTGGCCGCCGAGCGCGACTACGAACGATCCCGGGCAGGCGAGGAGCCACCCTGGCTCGGTTTTTATACCGAAGCCGCATTCGCCGCAGACATCGGCCGCTGCCTAGCCGACCTCGGCGATCCGCAGCAGGGCATCACTCTGAGCGCCACGGCAGTGCGCGACTACGAACCCTGGCGAGTCCGCGCCCGCTGCTTCGCCCAGACCGACCTCGCTCACGCCCACCTGCTCAACCGCGACCTGGAACAAGCCGCCGCCCTCGGCCGCGACGCCCTACGCACCGCCACCGACGTCAGCTCCCACCGCACCTTGGACCGACTACGCACCCTGCAACGCCAGATAACCCCCCTGCGCTCGGCCTGCCCACCCCTGGCCGACCTCGACGCCCGGATCACCGACTTCCTCACCCGCACCACCCGTCGCCAGCAGCAGGACGACCGCTGACGGTGGCCTCCAGGTTCCACGGTCACAGCTCGGAGGGTCGTCCGCC
>JBOHHD010000762.1:0-8576 GCA_050700515.1 Pseudonocardiaceae bacterium | reverse complement strand
CCCCAGCCCTGGCGCAGCGCCATCGACCGGAGCTCGCCCAGCAGCACGGTCTTGCCCACCCCGCGCAGACCGGGCAACACCAGGGAACGTTCCGGACGACCCCGCGCGACCCGTTCCAGCACCACCTCGAACGCGGCCAGCTCGCGGTCCCGCCCGGCCAGCTCCGGAGGCCGCTGACCTGCGCCGGGGGCGAACGGGTTGCGTACCGGGTCCATGGGCTCGAACTGTATCCGGCTTTCTAGCGCCGATCCCAGATTCGGCGATAAACCCCAATCGGCGTGTCGCCCCTCGAGTGCACCGAGTAGCCACTCCAGACCCGGTCATGAGCCACTTTCTGATTTGAGACACCCATTCGGGTGGGTACCGCACTCCACTCGGCGACGTGGCGCCCCCCGACAACCCGACTGTCATGAGCAGCGGCCAGCGTCCATCCGCGACAGGCGGCTGGTCACGAGCACGCCGGCAGCCCAGTCAGGCATTCCCGAACCACCGTGAATGGTTACCTGGAACTGCCGGTATCAAGCAGATCTCGGCCTTATCCGGGTGGGCCGCTTATCTGCACATCGGACCTGAGTCGATTATTTCCCTGAGCCGATCAAGGTTCGTCGGCCGGGGGCACTGCGCGGAATCCGGGGCTTTCCCGGTCGGGAACACACCGTCGGACCTGCCGCACAGAGCTCCGGGAAGTCTGCTAGGAGACTTCGGCGAAACTGTTCTCGCAGTTCAGGCCCGGTCTTGTGGGTCACTAAGTGGGGTTTGCCCCCAGAGTTGATCTTTGTTTACCCCATCTCTACGGTGACATTGCCAGGGCTATGAAGAGTTTGGTGGTAGGTTGGCTGTCATGAGGAAACGTCGCCGGGACGGCGAGGTGGCCCGGCGGGCCGAGAACCAGGACCAGCCGGGTGAGCGGCCGGCGGTGGGACGAGTACGGATGACGCTGCCCACGGCAGCGGTGCTGCGGCAGATGCTGGAGAACCCGACAGCCGACTACTACGGGTTCGCCCTGGCCGAGGCCACCAGCTTCCCCTCCGGGACGATCTACCCGGTCCTCGCCCGCCTGGAAACCGCTGGGTGGCTGGCCAGCTCCTGGGAACAAGGGAACCCGGTAGAGCTGGAACGGCCACGGCGGCGGATGTACCGGCTCACCGGGGCCGGAGCGCACACCGCCCGTGAGGCACTGGCCAGGACTCAGCGTCTGGTGGGCGCGCTCCCGCCGGTCGTCCAGCCCCAGGCAGGAACGGCATGATGACACCGTACGCGGCTGCCCAGCTATATGGGCATAGGCGTGTCGGCCGCGTCGAAGCCGCCCTCCTCAACAACACTCAGGATCGAGGCCGCAGCTTTCGAGTTCGACGGACCCGATCATCGGATTCACCTGGCGGGCTGAGATGGCTCCGCACCTCTCTCGGCGGCACCGCGCGAGGTCTGTCGCAGGTCTGCACTTCGGTGGACAGCCTGGTCGACTACCTGCTGGACCGGGCCGTGGACAAGTTCCCGGAAGGGTTCGGAGCGCGGTTCGCCGAGGAGTGGACAGACCATCGCCAGCACTACTCAGGCTGGCGGCTGGTGTGGTGGGCACTGTGCGTGCGAGCCACGGCCATGCGCACCGTCACCGCACTCGGGCGGCCGACCCGGCTTCCCCGCGACAGTTAAGCGCGCTTTTCGGGTCTCCCATGAGCATTGCCAGGCACCCTATGAAGAGTTGTGGTAGAGGAGGTAGGCCGGTGACCCCGACATGGTTGCCCGGCGTCAGAGCGGTCGCTCAGTCGGTAGCTGGCGCCCTGCCCGCACTCATGCTGGTGATCTTCGCTGGGGCGCTCTCCCTGCTGGGACTGGCCTGCAATCAAGACAGGCGCGACTACGCCCTCGCCTACGCCGACCGGTTCATTGATTTTGCCGCCGTGCTGATAGGTCGACCACAAAAAGACTCGACACCGGACCCGTAGGGGAGCGTATGGCCGAAGCTGCGTTAGGAGTCCATCTCGTCGGCAAGAGCCGCAGATGTAGCTGTCCCCCAGTGCATAGGGTTATTCCTGAGGTGCGCGCTCGGGCGGTTCGGCCCAGCGTTGGGCGGTGGTGCGGGGTATTCCGGTGGCTGTCTCGATGTCTCGCCACGACATACCGGCCTCGTGTAGGGCGGCGATCACGGCGCCACCGTGGGCGGTGTTGCGTTCTCGCCGGTCCATGGCCTCTTTCGCTCCGGCGATCAGGTCAGCGCGCGTGTCTCCGCTCTGACTCGGTCCGAGTAGCGCGTTGAGTGCCTCTTCGATGGTCACGGCTCGACCCTCCCTTGCGGATGTGTCCCACTGATGGGACAGTAAGTGTCCCACAAACGGGACGGCGCGGCGTACTGCATCAGCGTACCGACCCAACAGTGGGACACCAGCCAACGACTCGACAACGGGCGAAGCATCCGCAGGAAGGCGCACGCGATGGGCAAGCTGGGACAACGGGCCGTACCAGACCCGCCCGAGACCTACATCTTGCCGATCTTCCAGCTTCACGGGGAGCGGTCCCGGGTGGTGGTGACCGGCGTGCGCACCGACGACGGTGACCGCTGCGAGCTGGTGGTGATCACCGACACCGGGGGTAGCGTCGCGATCTACCCGCACGGCGCGACCCAGTGGGGTGTGCGGGTAGAGCAGGCCACGGCGGTGCGGGTGGCTCGGGCGATCCTGGCGGCCGTCGATGGCCACTGACAGCCCGGACGTGGTGGTGGGGATGCGGCTACTCGACCATGCCAAAAGCCAGGGCTTCACCTTCCGGCGTATCGCGCCCGGCCCTGACGGGCCACTCGAAGGCGTCCGCGACACCGACCAGTGGCGCGACACCATCTACCTCGGTGGCTTCTCCGAAGGGTGCAGTGCCACCCGCAGCCGCAAGTCACCACTACTCGTGCCCGGGGACTTGCTGGTCACCGACCGGGTGGCCGGGGACGCGCTCAACGTGCTGAACACCGTAGTCAGCCGCTGGCCCGCCTGACTCACACCAGTCGACGCCCGCCCCGCAAAGCGCATGCCGTAGGCTCTCACCTGATGATCCTGCACCGGCGTAGGTGGCAGACTGAGGACTTAAGAACCGAATCAATGTCCCGGCCTTCGGGGTGCTCGTCCTTCGGAGCTGAAGAAACCGCTTTCGATACATTTGCTGAAGGCTAATTCCATCCCCTAGCGCCGCCCGTGCCAAGGCGAAGACGACCTCTGGCACGTTGAACTGGTCGCAGAGCCGCATATTGCGCGGCTATTCGATCGTATAGATCGGTGGCGCCGGACTCATCCTCATCAATCACAGAAATAAGTAGAGCAAACGGAACTTTGGTGGCGGAGTTATCAATCGCCCCTGCCCGTCGGGCAACGTAGGATATCTCAAGCCTGGGATCAAACGAGCCACCCACCTTGAGGCTTATCCGAGAATGGCGCACCGTTTCCCATTTCCCGCTATCGCGTAGATGATGCTCGGGGACTTTACCGCTGGAACCGAGGCCGACAGTAACGGGCTCTTGCCCTACCTGCCATCCCGCACTGAGAAGGGACAGCGCTTCCGGCGAAGAAATGTCAAGCGTGACCGGCCGACCTTCCTCACCCTTCGGGGGTCGCAAATTGTAGATTCTACTGTGCGGCCGAAAAGCCAATTCAAGCGCCGCGTGAGCCGCGTGAGTATACTCGGTGGGCTGACTGGACTCCACCGGTGAGGCGTACGCCAAAGTGATTCTCACTTCGACTGCACCCGCCCCGGACGGAATTGGGACTTTGTAACCAATTAGCTCTCCGCGTTTAATTTCATCTACATAGAGAACATGCGCTTCATTTGGGGCGCAATCCAGATGGCTAGCAAAATTTAACGGCAGGCGTCCATATCCAAGTTCATCTTGAAGCTTCTTATGGGTGCGGTGCCGCTCGGCGAAGTGGGCGGCAAAGGCGCGCAACACGCTTGGGTTTGCGCGAGGAAGCCGGGTGGTCAGATCCGCCAAGGCATGAGTTACTAACGGCGCGGCAAAGCTAGTTCCAGTGGCCTCCAGGAAGCTACCGTCTGCACGAATTACAGGAAAAGGCTCGGCGTCGGTCCCGCCAAATTGTACCCCCAATGGCTGAATCCTGTTGCCCTGCCTACCCGGCCCCATGGAGGAGTAAGGTGCGCGAGCCCAAGGCTTAGCAGGTGGCGCGCCATCGCAAGCGCCGACGGTGAGCCCATTTGCCATGTCCCCAGGAACCTGCACTCGATGCAGTCCGGTCGCTTGGTTGACATTACCGTAATTGCCAGCGGCGACAATAAAAAGAACGTCATGCTCCCACGCCAGCCTATCAAGCTCACTGGTCCACCGGTCCGGTTCCATGCTATCTTCCACGGCAAGCGTTGGACCGATACTAAGGTTGACGATCTTATGACCATTGGCAATGATGGTATCTTTGATCCGATCAAGAATCCAGTAGCTTTCTAGATCATTCGGCATAGGAGGCGCCGGAAGAACTCGGAAGCTGTCAACAGGTAGTGACGGCTGGACGGCATTGGTTCCCGGCAAAGCAAGACCGCAAAGCGCAGCGCCAGTAACGCCTGTACCGTGGTTCAGTTCATCTTGCTTGGCCGCCTCCGCAGTAATATCAGGCGCACTTCGCGGGACGATGACCGAGGATGGCTCTTCGAATCCACCGTCAAAAATAGCAACAGCGGGGTGGTCCTGGATCGGTTGAGAATTAGTGGGAGGTTGCAGCTTGGCGACCGATCGCGTGCCAAATCTTGGGCGAGGGCGAATCGCGGGCATGGGTCTGATCGTTCGAAGTGGATTAAACTGTGCAACTTCCAGCACTGCTTCTGTGTCTAGCGTTATTGGACTAAAGGTTAATCCGCCTACAGTTCTTACAAAGTCTCGGTGTGCCGTCCCACCGACTTGGTCAACAAGAGTGAACCATTTTCCTAGTGTCGAATCATCAAGAGGCGTCGGCGCCGCGCCAAGCACCGCAGCCGGATGAAGGATGGCCTCCCATGTATGGAACTCACGATCCTCGTCCATTGCATTTCGCAGGACAGGTTCTACGCTCGAAATCCTCAATTCGTCAAACTTGCGAATCTCTTCGAATGCTTCGTGTTCGGATCGCGTGCGACTGTTACCTGTAACAAGCTGCGAGAATTCCAGAAGTCCTTCGTCCCTCACTGCCAGTACCAACCGGCGAGTACTTGACTCCTCCTGCTTCGCTTTTGTGCGATAGAGCGATCGATCAGCGCGCGAGCCGACTGGAATCGCTCCGATCTGTTCTAAAAGTGTGGAGGGATACTGGCTGGCGGCAATGTAATTCGGCAGCAGTCGCGCTTCAAAGTAAATATGATTGTCTGAGCGTAGTTGGGGGTTAAGCTGACTGGCTGCCGAAATCAGCTCTTGTAACTGAGGTGCCAAGATTTCACGTGCCTGTTCGGCGGTCTGCGGGTCGAATTTCGTGCCGCCTGCAGACCGCGGCGCAGTGACATCCACGCGGAGTGCTTCACCGTTCAGCAGCAACCTCCGCGATTCCGCGGGGGGCCGTGGGCTGTTCATGTCGCTTGCGCGCGCCTGATGGCGCTACTTACCGTGGGGTGGGTTACGCCCGCCCGTGCCGCGATCTGACGACTGGACATCCTTAACTGTACGGATAGCATGAGCCACAGCTTGTCACGGCTGGGACCCTTAGCGCGAGCCCCCCAGGCAATCTCTTGCAACAGTTCGTCTGTGGTGGAGCGCTCGCGCAAGGCTGCGCGCCTGCGTGCGTTGTTCCAATGTCTGACCAAGTCGGATCCACTGGCTCCCTCCATGAGGGTAGCCACTAATTGAAGAACTTCTGGGTCAACATCATCGAGGCCCTCCGTGAGATACGTAAAAATCTTACGCCTCTCGCACTCACTCGGGAGGGCGAGTTCAATATGACGGTCGAAACGACGGTTGACCGCTTTATCTAACAACTGTGGATGATTTGTGGCGGCGACCAGGAGATTCCAGCTCGGCCAACGATCCAATTCTGTTAAAATAACATTAACGATCCTCTTGAGTTCGCCAATATCGGATTCATCGTCGCGCCGTTTGGCTATGGCGTCGAACTCATCAAGAAGTAGAACGCAGGATCCAGACTTCGCGTAGTCAAGTACTGATCGGATGTTGCGGCCAGAGCTTCCAAGATAGCTCGATACCACACTCGATAAATCCATTGTGACAAGGGGAGAGCCAATCTGTTGCGCAAGCCAGCGCGCGGCCATGGTCTTGCCTACACCAGGTGGTCCGCTGAGGAGAATGCTCCGGGTGGGATTCACTCCAGCCTTAGTCAAATCCTCTGCCCGCAGGTGTTCTTCCACAACCTCGTTGAGGAACGTTGTTACATTTGGTTCAAGTATGAGACCCGAGCCGTCAGGCATTGGATCAACAAGAACGAGGGTGTTTGTCCCGTCGTGATCCGCTGGCAGCTCTCCAGTTGCATACCGGAGACCGGGTACTTCGTTTGCTTGGCTGAGCGATTCATGAAGCGCTGAACGGAAAGCGTTTACGTCCGCCACTCCCGGCGGTACTGCGCGCATGAGCCGGGTTGCCAGCTGCCGCACTCCAGAGCCGAAGCCTGTCGAGCCGACCCTCACCAGGTCCAGCACGGCTTGCTCCAACCCCGCGTCAAAGTGGTAAGACTCTCGAAAACGTGGAGACACGTTTACCATCATAGTCTATTTTGTGCAGCTCTAACCAGGGTGCAGCGTTAGGAAGTTTCAAGCCTGCTGTCACTCGGACTTACCAGCATGCGCGCTCAGGCGCACGGGTGACTCGTCGGGACGGATCGGGGTCTATGGCCTCGAAAAATAAGTCCGCTGAACGGTCCGAGAATGCCCCGTTTTGTCAGACCCCATCGATACGGTGAGGGAGACAAGAGCACATAGGGTGACCCCCGCGACGCGCCAACGTCCGGGGGTCTGGACCAAGAGGGGTACATCCTCATGGCCGCAGAAAACGTACCACCGGGCCGTGGTGCGGTGCAGGTTGCCGCGCTGCTCGACACCCCGGAGATCATCCAGCTGATCGCCGATCTTCAGGAGACCCGCTGGACGGGGCGCCGGGGCTACCCGATCCGGGCGATGGTGGGGCTCGCGCTCGTCAAGCACATGTACACCCTGCCGACGTGGTCACGCACGGTCCGGCTTGTCGCCGAGCACGCCGCGCTGCAAGACGCCCTCGGTGTCGCTCCCAGCGTTGATGCCGCGTACCGGTTCACGCGCAAACTGCGCAAGCACCCGGGGATACTCACGGACTGCCTTGATCGTGTCCTCGCTGGGCTGCGGGAGGCCATCCCGGACCTCGGCGCGAACCTGGCGATCGACGGCTCTGACCTACCCGCCTACGCCAACGGGCACAAGGACCTGCCCAACGGCAAGCCCCGCGAGCGCTACGCCGATCCGGACGCCTCCTGGGGTCACCGGTCAGCGATCTCCACCCGCAAGGGGGGCGGGTACTACGGGTACAAGGTCCATGCCGCCGTGTGCACCAGGACCGACCTGCCGCTGGCCTGGCATGTGGCGTCGGCGTGTGACTCCGAGCACGAGCACATGCCCTCGCTGCTCGACACCGTGCTGCGGCGTGGCTTCACTCCCGGTACGTGCGCGCTGGACAAAGGCTACGACGGGTCCGGTATCTACGCCGCGTGTGAGTCCCGCGACATCCGTCCGGTCATCCCCCTCAAACTCACGGTGAACGTGGCCAACGGGTTACACAAGCCGCCGACGTGTCAGCATGGGGTGTGGACCTTCGCCGGGTCTGACACGAAGCGGGGCGCGTCGAAGTGGCGATGCCCGACCGGTACGTGCACTCCCCGGTCGGTGTGGGTCAAGGCTGATCGGTTACACACCCTCATCCCCCGCACCACCGACCGATGGAAAGCGATCTACCGCACCCGGGTCGCTGTCGAGCGCGAGTTCGGCACCCTCAAACACGAGTTCGGCATGCTGCCGCTGCGGGTCCGTCGCCTACCCCGGGTCCAGCTCCACGTGGACCTGACCATCCTCACCTGCCTGACCAGCGCGCTCCTCAAAGCCCGCGTCGTCCCCCTGGCGGCCTAAACCCCGCCCTCACCGAGCCCGCCCACGGCGGGCCATTCGGCATGCCGCACCACGAAAACACGCCCGTGCGCGGGGCACCGTGACCGTCTACGGGGTCTCACACCACGAATCACACCCATCACCGCAGGTGAACGAACTCCCGGGGTGCGCCCAGTGATCAACTTGACGAGTTTCGCTTGACGTTTCGCCAGAACCTCCTAGTATCGAACACATGTTCGATACAGTCCTCGAAGGAGAGGTGTTCCCTGCGGACGCTCCTGCCGACGGGGACTGGCTCGATCTGGCCTGGTTGGACCAGGTGGCCGCATCACCGGCTCCCGAGCAGGCTCCGCTCTCCCAGTGTGCCCCGTCAGGGTGGTTGGCCCTGGAACTCGACCACGGGACGGTCGAGCCTGCCGGCATGTCGGACCCCGACCTGATCGACACGATCATCGGGTTCGACCGGGTTGCGTCCTGGGCCGAGGCCCGGCAGGCGATGCTGCTGGCCGAGTTCGCCCGCCGCCGTCCGCGCGACGACTCTC
>JBOHHD010000761.1:0-11691 GCA_050700515.1 Pseudonocardiaceae bacterium | reverse complement strand
TAACCGCTCGCGAGCCCGCAGCCACTCCATTCGCGTAATCAGGTCATTGGCGTAGTCATCGGCCAGCTCTTCCAGCTTGCGCTGATCCGTGGTCATTTGCCGGAGCACGGCCTCATCCCCGCCACCTTGATCTGGCGGTGGTGATTGAACAGCCTTGAGGAACTCCGGGGAATCCAAAGCAACCTGCACCATTCGAATCACGTGAGCGTCAGCGGGCTCGGCAAGGACATAGATCTTCCCACACCGGTTGTTGCCCGGCATTTTGTTACAGACATAACGCATACGGCCATCCTCACGTGGCCGCCCACACATCGGTCCCCCACAGCCAGCACACCGCAACACACCGGTCAGCAAACACCGCCGGGGTGTGCTTGGAGTGAGTCTTCGTTTCGGATTCATCAGGATCGCCCGCAGTCGAGCCGTGTCCTCCTTACTGATGATTGCCGGCCACACCGCATCAGCGACGATCTCCCCCACTAACGGCCGTTTCGTCGCAGTCCGCGACCGAGGATGATGGTCACGTTGTCCGGAAATTCTGCCCGAGGCCAGCATGCGCTTGAGCGTCTGGGCCGACCACTGCCCTCCCGTCGAGGTACCAACCCTCCGGCTGTTGAGGTCCCGAGCCAACGTACGCACAGCCTCCCCAGCCAGGATCCGCCGCACACACTCCCGGATCACCTCAGCCTCGGACTCCCGCACCGTCATGCGATCACGCTCGTAGCCAAACGGTCGAGGACCGCCACCGGAGATTTTTCCAGCTCGGGCCAACTCCAACGCCTTCCGGCGAATCCGCTCCGCCTTATGCTCACTCTCATAGCGCGCCCACGCACCCAGCGTCCGCGCCACCGCCCGCCCCGCCGGCGTGGACAGGTCTACCGGCCCGGCCTTGACCGTCTCGACAGCAACACCGGCTGCCTCACACACATCAATGAACTCCTCCAACTCCCGAGGAGACCGGTGAAGCCGATCCGTATGCCACGCGAGCACCGCATCGATGCAGCCGAGACGAAGATCGTCAAGCATCCGCCGGTACTCCGGCCGGACCTTGCCGGAGAAGGCCGACAGATCGTTATCCACGTACAGGCCAGCGACCGTCCAGCCGAGCCGGTCTGCTCGCTCGCGACAGTCCGCTTCCTGCCGAGCCACGCCTAAACCATCACCTTCGCGGTCATCACTGATCCGGCAGTAAATAGCAGCTCGACGCATAGTACCCAAGGTACATTAGCACACACCACCATGTGCTCGGCTCACTGCTCCCGGCCGGGCGAGCCCCGCGCCGCCCCCGACCAAGGCGGCCACCGAGCTGGTGTGGTGCGGGGCGACGAACGGAGGCACGGTGATCAACGGAGTGTCCGGTGCGAGCAGACCGGCCACCGAGTGCACCGCGGTCACCTCGATCGCTTCGGCGTCGGTGAGCGGAGGCAGCAGCCCGACCATCCGCTGGGCCAGCATGGTCTTGCCGGTCCCCGGAGGCCCGGTGAGCAGCAGATGGTGACCGCCCGCAGCCGCGACCTCCACCGCCCACCGCGCGTCGCCCTGCTCCAGCACGTCGGCCAGATCGGGGACCACCACCGGTGGCGCCGGGCGCTGCGGACCCGGGCGCGCCAGCTGCAATGCGGGTTCTCGCAACCAGCCGACTACCTCTTTGAGCCGGGAGGCGCCATACACCTGCATGCCGTCCACCAGTGCGGCCTCCGCGAGCGAGGAGGTGGGCACCACGACGCGCCTGATTCCCATTTTGCGGGCCGCCAGTACAGCGGGAAGCACGCCGCGCACCGCCCGCAGTCGGCCGTCCAACGCCAGTTCCCCGATCAGCACCGTCCCGCGCAATCGGTCAGCCGGAATTCGGCCGTCGGCAGCCAAGAGGGCGCACGCCAGGGCCAGGTCGTAGCTGCTGCCGCCCTTCGGCAAGGTTGCGGGAGACAACGCCAGGGTCATCCGCCGTGGGGGCCATCGCTCGCCTGAATTGAGCACGGCGGCCCGTACCCGATCTCGGGCCTCGGACAGTGCGGTGTCGGGCAGTCCGACCATCTGCAGTCCTGGCAGCCCCGGCCCGATGTGCGCCTCGATCTCCACCAGCACCCCATCGACCCCGCGCAGGGCCACTGCCCACGCGCTGGCCAGCGACATCAGAACGCACCCCGCAAATGCTCCACGGTCGCGGTCCCGCCTTGCGGGCACAGCACCGCGAGTACGTCGAAGCGGATCTCGCACCACCCGACCCGGTAGGTTCGCAACCACGAAGCGGTGACCCGCCGGATGCGAGCCGCTTTGGCCGGGGTCACTCCTTCTGCGGGTTCTCCGTAGCCGGTGCTGGAGCGGGTTTTCACTTCACATACGATCAGCCGCTCCCGATCGGTGGCCACGATGTCGATCTCGCCGTCGCGGCAGCGCCAGTTACGCGAGAGCACCACCAGACCGCTGCTCGTCAGGTAGTCCGCGGCGAGGTCCTCGCCTTGTCTACCCAGCGCGCTGCGGTGTTCGGCCGCCTGCGCCACCGTCTCCATCCCGACCTCTCCTTTGCTCGGCAACTGCGAGATGAGGCTGCCGGGCGATGACGGCACCGTCCATGACTCGGGAGCGAATCTGTGGATAACAGGGGCGCTTGTGGATAAAGAACTGTCCAGACCACGTGGACAGGCCACGGTTGTCGGGGCAAGGTGCTAATGCGAGCCGCTGTTGGTAGCCCCGTTAACTTCCAGGCTCACGTGCAGGCCCACTACGGTCACCAAAACCACCAGAAGAGCTAGCGGA
This sequence comes from Pseudonocardiaceae bacterium, assembly GCA_050700515.1. Lineage (GTDB taxonomy): Bacteria > Actinomycetota > Actinomycetes > Mycobacteriales > Pseudonocardiaceae. The sequence continues at coordinate 8,937 of JBOHHD010000761.1, read as the reverse complement.
TCCATTCGGTCAGCGGTTGACCGTCATAGCCGGCATCGGCCCAGATCAGCTTCAGCCGGATGAGCGTGTCCAGCAGAGCGATCACCAGCAGCTTGGCGCCCATCCGGTCACCGACGTTGGCCGCGGTGAGCACCAACGCGAGCAAGAATTCCTCCACATCCACGGCCAGATGCCGCTTCCTCTTGTTATTTTGAGTCGTTGATCTTCTTCCCGCCGTCGAACCCCCGGGGCGCTCGCCCCGACCCACTGCGCACCCTTGACTGGGAGTCCACGATCGCCGCGCTGGGCTGAGTATCCCGACCCAACCCCCGCTGCGTTACCGGCCCGCGGGGACCTAACCGGACCGCGTGCACCTCAAAGGACGGCGAGCGGTCGCAGCTGGAGTGAATGCCAATACCGGCACCGCCGCGCCGAGCAGCAAGCCGCCACGAGGCGATGACGTCCCGAATCAGCTGCGCCCACGCCTCGCCACGACCAATACCGCTGTCCATGTCGAGTCCCTTCCGTCGGACCCACAACGAAGAGCGATTCGACATCGCGCGGCCCCCTGCCGTTATGCCGAGGCGGTCAACCTCACAGGGTGACAGCACTCGCCCGGAGGAGACCCCAAACCTGCCAACCCGTCCTGCGCTTCTCTCACCTTTACGGCCTCTGACACCCCTTGGACCAAACCGTTTACCCGCAAGAAAGATCGTTGGGAGGGTCGGTGCCGACCAGGGTCTGCCATTCGGTGGCGGTCAGGTCCCGTCCGGCGGTGGCACAGGCGGTGCGTACTAATGCCTCGTCGGAAATGTCCCGGTGCACCACAAGTCCCTGATCGGAGTCGTCACCCTCGGTCACAGTGACCAGCTGGGCGCCGTCGGCGCTGAAGGCGACGCCGACTCGCAGCCCGGGGACAGAAACGCTCGGCGTGAGGGTGGTGAGCACTGCGCCGGTGTCGAGGTCGGCAAGCACGATCGAGGAATCCGACCGCGGGCGCGCGACGAGAGACCCCTGGGAGGAAGTCACCGGCGGCCAGATGAATTCAGGGTCGCCGGCGATGACCCGCTGCCGGATGGTGGCCCGTTCGTCCCACACCTCGAGCTCGCCGGTGTCACGCTGTACGAGCAACCGCGAGCCGGTGAACGAGACGTGACGGACACCGGTCGCGGGCATTGTGCCGCGGACCGTTCCGGTGTGTGCGTCGAGCACCTTCAGCGCCTTGTCGTCGGCGACTGCGACGAGGTCGGAGGTCGTGTTCACGGCGGCCGCAGCGATCTGCGGTGCGCTCGCGTCTTCGGGCTGCCGAGGACCGGGGGTGATCTGCCGTAGGGCCCCGGTGGCGATGTCGAGGTTGTCGATCCCGCCGTCGAGTTCAACGACGAGGACGCTACGGCCGTCGGCGCTGAGCCCGGCGGCCTTGACACCCCCGGCGCGTTGCCCGGCGGGTAGCGTGCGGACCACGGCAGGCAAGCCTTCAGGTAATGGAGTGCCGTGTCCACCCGACAGCGGCGTGATGAGAATGGTGACGCGCCGGCCGTCGCGGTCCCACAGCGAGGGACCGTAGAGCATGCTGAAGGCAGTGTCGCGCGGCAGCTGGTACTGATCCCGCCGATCGAGCGAGGCGACGACGCCTGCATCCCCGGAGCCGTCGACCGCCACTATGCGGGTGCCGTCAGGCGCGACAGCGACGTTAGGACCGCCGCAGGCGTTGCATGCGGGGCGCATCGGGATCGCCGTGCTGTGGCCGAGCCGGTCGGACTGGTTGAGATCCCAAAGCGTGACCCGGTCCGCCGAGGCGGAGATCACCCGGTTTCCGCCCGGGCCGAGGAAGCGCAGGCCGTCGGTGTTGATGCTGCCGGTGCCCACGAGTTGGACGGGCGCGTCACGCGGGGCGCCCGGGGCGAGCACGGGCGTCACGAAGATGGCTCCGCTGTCGGCAACGGCGAGCCGGGACCCGTCGGCGTTCAGGGCGAGCGCGTTGGGGGTAGCGATCGGGGCTTGCGCCGTGGCGGGAGGCCGGTCCGGGTCGGTCGGGCCTCCTGTACGCCAGACCGGGATGGTGGCGGCGCCGTTGCTGTAACTGAATGACCCGCCGTCGCCGGATGCCCCGAGCGCGTAGTTGTGCACCCCGAAGTGGGCGTCGGAGCTTTCCCGTAGCGACCAGTCCGTCAACCCCCTGCGTTGCCAGGTCCCGTAGGCGCCGTCAAGCAGGAAGACCTCGTCATCGGAGGCGACTATCGACGACGGCGCGACCATCAGCTCCGGATGCGGATTGAACTGTAAGCGCCGCACCGTGGCGCTGCCCACGTCGTAGACGACCATTGAGGTCCTGCCCTGGAACTGATTTTCTTCGCCGGACAGCACCACTGTTCGGCCCGACGGGGACACAGCAACCGCGCCGGGCTGTTGACCACTCGCCACCGGCAGCGAGCTCGGTTCGTGGCCGGGCCGGACGAGCATCGCCATCGTTCCGCCAGACGCTGCGACCACACCGCCGTCGGCGCTGACGCTGAGCTGCGCTACGTCGGTGGGCAGTCGGAACAGCGGCTGCGGTGCCGGGTCGGTGAGTCGCCACCGCAGTACCCGCCCGTCGCGCAATCCGGCTACCACCGTGATCCCGTCTGCGCTGCCAGCTAGCTTGCTCACGTACCCGCCGAAGGGTAGGTAGCGCACCAGGTTGCCGCTCGCGGTGACCGCGCGGAACAACGCCGCCCGCGTCTGCGGGTTCGGATCGGTTTGGAATGCCTTCACCGCGAGTAGGTTCGCGACGTCCAGCCTGGCGGACAGCTCGGTGTCGGATGTTGCCGCGAGCTGGCGGGCCAGTGAGATCCGCGCCTGGGTCCGTGCCTGGTTGAGCTGCCCAACGGCGACCAGGGCCGCGGTGACGGCGACCACGGTGAGCAGGGTCAGCGCGGTGATGCCCCCTTGCAGCGTCCGCCGGGCACGACGCGATTCGCGCTCGTCCTCCCCATCGAGCTGGTCCTTGTCCATGCCATACATCGGGGCGGCAAGGGTGCGCGCGGCGTCGCGGAGCCGATCGTTGCGCTGGTTGCGCTGGACCCGATCCCCGGCCGGTGACCGGACGTCGGCCCAACCCGGCTGATCGGGAAACCACCCGGACAGCGCGGCCTGCGGCAGCGCATCAGTACGGTCCCAGTCGAAATCGCCGCCGTCCCACTCGATCTGACCCGCGGTGAGCACGATCCGAAATGTTGACCGCTCGCGGTGCCGCCGCCAGTACTGCACTTCGCGCGCCACCCACGCTGAGTCCGCCGCACCCGGAGAGGCCATGAGCACGAAATACTCCGACTGCGCCAGCGCAGCTTCGATAGAACTCCACAAGCTCTCCGACATGGGCAGATTGGTCTGATCGCGAAACACCCGCAAGGTGCTGCGCCGAAACCAAGGCCGACCCACCCGCCGGATCAGGCGCTGCAGCTCGGGGGCGAGCAACGCATCAGCGGTGTGGCTGTAGGACATGAAGGCGTCATAAGAATAGCGACCCGCGCCACGCTCGCGCCGACCTCGCACCGACAATGCACCCGCCTCCTCATTCGCGACGGGGAATCACCTGTATCCGCCCCCGGCCAGCTACACCAGATGCGTCGCCCGCAGACGCAAGTACGTTACGGCGAACGAGTACCGAACGAACTCCCGTTACCCGACCACGGCGGTTTCAAGGGGTGGGTGCATCACCGGCTTGACCTGGGACTCTCGCGAAGATTCACATCGGCCTGATACTGGGCAGACCAGGGGCTACTACGGCAGCGGTACTTCGTTATGTGATCATGTTTGGGTCTCTCGGCCGAGTCGGGTGCGGTGGTGGAATCATCGTGCGCGGGCTTGGCGGCGGCGTCTCCACCGAATCCAGTGGAGGTGATGGGCCAGTGGCTGGAGTCGGCGGGTGGCCAGAGTGAACAATCGTTTGATCTCGGCGACGGTGAGGGCGGTCAGGCCGGGATCTGCAGGCGGTGGCTGATCGGGCCGGGTCGGCGGCGGTGGGGTGGGTGTTCGTGTTGCCGCTCGGGCGGCGGTGACTGCGCAGACCGCGAACGCGACCATGACCAGCATGGTATGGCGCAGCAGGGCCGTGTAGAGGCGGAGCTGGCTGTGGTCGAGACCGAAATGATCTTTGCTGAACTCGAAACCCTCCTCGACCGGCCAGCGCAGGCACGCGACCCGGACCAGGGTCCTCAGCGTGACAGGTCGGCCGGGTGGGACGTAGCAGTAGTGGTAGGGTAGTTCGCCGGTCCCGCGGTGTTTGCGGATCAGCAGCGAATAGTGCGGGCTGGCGGTGGCCACCCACGCCCACGCGTAGATCCGGTCCCCTTCAGATCCCGCGACCGTCAGGGACTGCCACCGCTTCGGGCTTGTCAACTCGCTGGCGAGCAGGGCCTCAGCGCGGATTGTCGTTGTCGCGTGCGGCAGTCGCAGGTGGAAGGCGGAACCCACCCGCATCACGTATCCGATTTGGTGGTCTTCCAGGTGCTTGCGCAACTGGCCACTGCGCCCGTAGACCTCATCGTCAGCGGCCCACGGCGGCATGGTGCCCTCGGCGATCGCGTCTGTGGTGATATCAATCGCCAACTGTGGCTGCGTCTTGAACACGATGTCGGCGGGGATACCCCACTGTGCCCGGCGGGTGTGGTCGTCGAGTTGTTCGGCCGGGATGTAGAGCCGAGCGCCGATCAGGGCATGCCCACCTGCGGTGGCATACGAGCAGTGCACGGTGTTCACCCCGTTGGCTACCCGTCCTACACACCCCAGGTACTGGCGTTTCACCCCGGCCGTGGCCCTGCCCTGTTTTTTCCTGCCCGGTCTCATCCAGCGCCGCCACCGCTAGTTCACCCGCGGCGGGGGCCAGATGGTCCATCACGAACCGGCGGACCGTGGCCATCACCGCGTCGGTGCCCCAGACCGCCCGGCCCAGCAGCCGCCGCATGCGATCCGGAGTGGCATCCCGGTGTGTTCAGCGATCGTCCACGCCTTCTTGCGCGGTAGGTCACTCATCAACCCGGTGATGTACTTACCCGCCTGCTGAAACGGCTCCACCCGGCCGAAACACAGGCCCAGAAGACCATGCAACTCCGCGAGCTTCCTGGTCGCCAACTCGGCCTCTACCATGACGGTCGCGGCCGCCTGAAAATTGTCTTGCGTCACAACTTGGTGATCATGCAGGCGGTCACGCTCGTCACACCCTCACCAGTCAGATCACGATCTGCTGCCGTACCAGATCACGAAGTACTGCTGCCGTACTACCCCATGCACGAACCAGCTTACGAGCCCTTGCCCCAGGTAAAGCCGGTGATGCACTCACCGTCTGAGGCCAAGGAGTTTGAGACGCTGGTTGAGCAGGGTGACGACTCTGCCGACTTCAGTGAACTGGTGGCAGGTGCTGAGGAGAGAGTCACCGACCTATTGTCCACTTTGGGTGGCTGCGGCCGATCCCGGCTGCTGACAGTGCAGGCAGTAGTAAGTGTGCCTGGCCTGGACACCGATTCCCAGCGCAGCGCGGATCACCCGCTCGCCGCAGCGGCGGCACGGTTTGCCGCCCCGCTCGTACACCCAGTGCTGCCTGCCACGGGCCAGCTCCCCGGTGGTGGACCGCTCGGGACGGTCGGCGTTCGCCAAGAGCAGCCGCCGAGCCAGGGCCACGACGGTGTCGGGGTCGATGTCACGGACGAGAACCCAGGGCGATACGCCCAGCAGGAAGCACGTCTCGGTCTGGTAGATGTTCCCCACCCCGGCCATGATCCGCTGGTCGAGCAGGGCGAGCCCGAGCTGGACATCGGGCTGGTCGCGTAGTCGTTGGGCCGCCATCGCGGCATGGCTCTCGTCCCAGTGGGGGTCGAGTAAGTCAGGACCCAGGTGCCCCACGAGCCGGTGTTCGTCCGGGGTGGCCACCAGGGCCATGTCGTGCAGGAGGAAACCCACCGCCACCCGTTCCGGCGTGGTCAGCACTGCGCGGGCTTGGTGGCTGGGCCGCCGCCACCGCTGTTCGGGCCGGTAGAGGTGCCAGGAGCCGTCCATCCGGAAATGGGTGTGCAGGCTTCGTCCGTTGTCGAAACGGGTGAACAGGTGCTTGCCGACGCTGCGCACGTCCAGCACGAGGAGTCCGGAGAGATCGTGCTCGACGAGCCGGGGATGGCGCAGCTCCCCCCGAGTGAGACGCTGGCCGTTCAGCGCCGCCGCCATGCGCTTGGCCGCCAGGTACACGGTGTCGCCTTCGGGCACGGCTACCCCCACTGAGCAGACAGCGCAGGACCTGAGTTCAGAGAGGTGATGTTAGGCGCGACGCCGGGGTTGTGGCCGCCGACCCGGCGCGGGCATGCTGGTGGCACGAAGGTCACGTTCTCACCGGCGCGGGGTGGCCACCGCCCACAGCGCAGGGAGCATCAGGTGACCAGTGGGGTGCACGGAATCGCGGCCCGGCGCGCGGCGCGGGAGCGAATCACCACCGAGGGCGATCCGGATCTGTCGATCAAGACTCTCGGACCTGCCCGGATCGAGTCCCCGCTGGCTGCGCTGCTGGATGCCCGGCAGACCACCGAACACTATGTCGACGAGGAAGATCGGGTGCTCTTCGACGACACGATCAGCATGGTCCGGGGGCGTGGCGGGTCGGTCGGGCAGCTGCCCAGTTTCGAGCCGTCCGGTCCCCGTCGCAAGATCTTCTTCGACCCGTCCAAGACCCGGGCCGGGATCGTGACCTGCGGGGGACTCTGTCCCGGTCTCAACGACGTCATCCGCGGTCTGGTCCGTAATCTGACGAACCATTAGGGGTGCGCCGCGTCGTCGGTTTCCGTAACGGCTACCAGGGTTTCATCGCCTCCTACCGGCACGACGTGGTGGACCTGACACCGCAGAGCGTTCGCGACATCAACGTCGACGGCGGCACGGTGCTGGGCACCTCCCGCGGGCCGCAGGATCCGCATCAGGTCGTCGACTGTCTGGAGCGACTGGGCATCAACATCTTGTTCGTGATCGGCGGTGACGGCACCATGCGCGGCGCGATGCAGATCGCGCGGGTGATCGACGAACGCGGAGCGCGGATCGCCGTGGTCGGAGTGCCCAAAACGATCGACAACGACATTCCCTACCTGGACCAGAGCTTCGGGTTCCAGACCGCCTTCGCGCGGGCCACGGAGTCGATCCACGCGGTCACCGTCGAGGCCAAAGCCACTGTCCACGGCGTGGGCCTGGTCAAGCTGATGGGCCGACACTCGGGTTTCATCGCCTGCTACGCCGCGCTGGCCCGCAACGACGCCGACGTGGTGCTCATCCCGGAGGTCGCCTTCCGACTGGACGGCAGCAGCGGTCTGCTGCACTACGTCCAGCAGCGACTGCGGGAGCACGGTTACGCCGTCGTGGTCGTGGCCGAGGGAGCCGGGCAGGAGCTGCTCGACGGCGAAGAGGCCGCGAGCGACGCCTCGGGCAACGCCGGGCTGCGCGACATCGGCGCGCTGCTGCGACAACGATTCGCCGAGCACTTCGCCGCGGCTGGTATCGAGGCCAGTATCCGGTTCATCGACCCGAGCTATGCCATCCGGAGTGTGCCGGCCAACCCCTACGACAGCGTCTACTGCGTGCGACTGGCCCAGGCCGCAGTGCACGCCGCGATGTCCGGTCGCACCGAGATGGTCGTGGGCCGCTGGCGCCGGCGTTTCGTGCACATTCCGATGGCGCTGACCGTCAGCAAACGCAACCAGGTGGATCCGAACGGTGATCTCTGGATGTCGGTACTGGAAGCGATCGGGCAGCCCCTCCGATTCGGGACCTGAGGATATGGTTTGACTGCGGGTGTGCGGAATTTTCCCCTCGCGGTGCGGTTGTTGCTGGTCAACCAGTTCGTCGGCAACACCGGGTTCTACCTGCTGATCCCGTTTCTCTCCGACTACTTGCTCGACGACCTGGGGTTGTCCGCGGCCGTGGTGGGAGTGGTGCTCGGTGTCCGGAACCTGAGCCAGCAGGGGCTGTTCCTGGTCGGCGGTTCGGCGGCCGATCGGCTCGGTGCCCGTGGGGTGATCATTACCGGGCTCGGGATCCGGGCCGCCGGGTTCGGGCTGTTCGCGATCGCCGAGTCCCTGCCCGTCGTCCTGCTGGCCTCGGTGCTGACCGGGTTCGCCGGCGCGCTGTTCAGCCCCGCGGTACGCGCCTACCTCGCCCAGGATGCCGGTGACCACCGGGCCGAGGCGTTCGCGCTGTTCAACGTCTTCGGCAACGTGGGGATGACCGCAGGTCCGCTGCTGGGGATCTGGCTGGTGCAGCTCGGATTCCCGATCACCGCGATGGCGGCGACGGGGATCTTCGCGCTGCTCACCCTCGCCCAGCTCGCGGTGCTCCCCGCCCGCCGGGTGGAACCAACCACGACCACTGTGCTCGGTGACTGGGCCCAAGTCGCCGCCAACCGGAGGTTCTGGGCGTTCAGCTGCGCCCTGATGGGCATGTTCGCGCTGCAGAGCCAGGTCTACTTCGTTCTGGCGCTGCAAGCCGAGCAGGTCACCGGCCCCCGGGCGGAGGCCGTGGGAATCGCGGCGTTGTTCACCGCCTCGACCGTGGTCAGCATTCTGTTCCAGATCCGGGTCACCCGTAGCTGCCAACGGGTCCTCGCCCGGGGTCAGGCCATGGCCCTGGGGTTGAGCGTGATGGGACTGGCCTTCCTGGCCCCGCTTGCCGGCACGCCGCTGACTCGGACGGTGTCCGGGGACGGCCCCGCTCGCGGTGGTGATCCGGTTGAGCCCGGTGCTCGCTGCCGCGGTCCTGCTCTCGTTCGGAGTCATGATCGCCCAGCCGTTCGTCAACGAACTGATTCCCAGCTTCGGCGATTCGCGACTGACCGGAACTTACTTCGGGGCCTTCTCTCTGCTGGCCGGGCTGGTCACATTCGCGGTCAATCCGCTGGTCGGGGCGGCGATCGACGCCCAGGACAACAGCGCCCTGGGATGGGGTCCGTGC
>JBOHHD010000760.1:0-7158 GCA_050700515.1 Pseudonocardiaceae bacterium | reverse complement strand
GACCGAGCTGGTACATCAGCGCCAGGTCCTGCATCCGAACCTCTATCGATCATGTGGCGCTGAGCGAAGAATCCTCAACCCATCGTGACATCCGGAACGGACGTCGTCGCCCTGCATGCTCACCGGGAGTGTCGGGTTAGCACACACAGGGTCAACAGGCACACTATCGCCGTGCCGATTCCGTTGGTCGATCCTGGGACCCCACCCGCGCACGGACCCGCTGCGGCGTCCCCGTCCGAGCTCGGCTTCGTACCGCAACGCCGGGTGCGCTGGTTCTCGCCCGGCGTACTGCTGAGCACCGGATGGCAGGCTCTGCTGTCGAAGACGGTGGGGCATTTCGTCGGCCGACGCGAGCTGCAGGCCATCGACGCCGCCGCGCCGCTGGACCTGTCCGACGCCGGTGAACTCTGGCTGGACTACGTCTCCGACACCGGGGACGGCTTCGCCGCGGCGACGACGGTGGCCAGCGTCGTGGCCCGCGACGTGATCCGCTTGGAACATGAAGGGCGAGAGCTGGAGCTCGCCGCGGGCGAGCTGCTCGTGCTGGGCGGGGACCAGGTGTATCCGGCCGCGTCGGTGCGCGCCTACGAGGACCGGTTCATCGGCCCGTACCGCTCGATGCTGCCATGGACGGCACGGCCCCGGCGACTGGTGGCGATACCAGGTAACCACGACTGGTACGACGGGCTCGCCGGCTTCCTGCAGGTGTTCTGCCAGCAGCGCTGGATCGGGGGGTGGCAAACAACCCAAGAGCGCAGCTACTTCGCGGTGCAACTGCCGCAGGGTTGGTGGCTGTGGGGCCTGGACATCGCTCAGGAGACCTACCTCGACCAGGCCCAGCTGGAGTACTTCACCGCGATAGCGCAGCGCCTCGATGACCAGGACACACTCATCCTGTGCTGGGCCCGGCCGAGCTGGACCGACGCCGGTCCGGACGATCCGGAGGCCTATGCGGTGATGGAGTACTTCGAGCGGACGGTGATCGGGGACCGGCGACGGGTGCGGATATCCCTGTCCGGCGACAGCCACCACTACGCTCGCTATGCAGGTCCGGAGGGGCAGCAGAAGATCACTGCGGGAGGGGGCGGAGCCTACCTCTCGGCCACCCACCACCTGCCCGAGGAGCTGCGGCTGCCACCGAAGGAGTCCCGCGACACGCACAAGGACCCGGAGGTGACCTACCACCGCCGCACCGTGTATCCCGATGTGCCCACCTCACAACGGCTTCGGTGGGGTGTCTTCGGCGCGATCCACCGCAACGGCCTGTTGTGGCTGATTCCGGCCCTGGTCTATGCGGGGCTGGGGATGCTCGGCAGCCGGACGGTGACGGGCCTCGTCCCCACCGGGCCGCTAAACGTGGAAGTGCCTGAACTCGCAGCTTTGATCGCCCTCCTCGTCGCCCTCGGTTACGGCCTCGTCGCCTTCACCCAGTCCCGCGGTGCGCGGGCGACGGGACTCGGAGCGGTGCACACCATGATGCACTCAGCCGTGATACTGGCCGTTCTCCTCGGAATGGCCGCCGTAGATCTCCCATCGGGATGGAGCACGGCGGCGCTGGCAGCGGCGGAGTTCACCGTCGGGGCGCTGCTCGGCCCCCTGGTAGTTGCCGTCTATCTGATAGTCGCCGACCGGGTGGGCCCGCGCGGCACCAACACCAACGAACTGTTCGCGGTGCAGGCGCGAGAGGACTACAAATGCTTCCTGCGCCTGCACATCGGCCTTGATGGAGCACTCACCATCTACCCTCTCAAGATCGATCGTCCGGCGCGGTGGCGCTTCGCGGGCGCCGCCGACGACCCCGCCGCGCGATGGTTCGAGCCCGACGCCGAGCCCGAGCCCGCCCTCATCGAGGCCCCGATCGTGGTGCCGAAATGATGGACCGGTGCTGCGCACCGTTAAAGTCCGGATCGTCTGGGTCATCAGCGGGGTCGGTGGACGATCACGCCTGAGTGGGGGCGAGGGTTGGGGTGGCCGGTGAGATATTCGGCGGGTACGTCCTGGAGACAGTGATCGGGCGCGGCGGAATGGGGGAGGTCTACCGGGCCTTCGATACCGGCAGGAATCGAGTTGTGGCGCTGAAGCGGTTGCTGCCACATCTGGTGGCCGACGCGGAGGTCCAAGCCCGGTTCCGGCGCGAGTCACAAATGGTTGCCCGGCTGCGGGAACCCCATATCATTCCGATCCACGACTTCGGCGAGATCGACGGCCGGCTGTTCATCGACATGCGGCTGGTCGAGGGCGCCAACCTGGCCACCCTGCTCGCCGAGCAGGGTCCATTACCGCCGATCCGGGCAGTGAACATCGTGGCTCAAGTGGCCAGCGCACTGGACGCCGCGCACGCCGAGGGCCTGGTGCACCGCGACGTCAAGCCCTCCAACGTGCTCATCGCCAGCGGCAAGCACGAAGAGGACTACATCTACTTGACCGATTTCGGTATCGCCCACGCAGCGGCGACCACCAGGCTGACCGGGAACGGCACGGCCGTCGGCACGGTGTCCTACATGGCCCCGGAACGGTTCCTGCACGGGAACGGGGATCACCGGGTGGATGTCTATTCATTGGCGTGCCTGCTCTACGAGTCGCTGACCGGCACTCAGCCATTTCCTGGCGAGGGATCGCCCGCTCAGCAGCACGCGCACACCCACTTCGCCCCGCCCCGACCTTCGAATCAGCGACCTGAAATCCCGGTGCAGCTGGACGAAGTGGTGGCGTGCGGGATGGCCAAAGATCCTGACCGGCGTTACCGTAGCGCCGGTGAATTGGCCAGTGCGGCCCGCGTCGCCCTGGCGGGGGGATCAGCACATGCCGACTCCGCCGCCGTGGGCAAAGCGGATGCGGTCCGCAAACGTCGGCGAGCTGGATCACCGCCGGTGGCTCCCGGAGACCCTACCCTGTTACCCGAGAATGCCCCGTCGCGGCACCGGTATGCGCTATCGCGCGTTCTCATCGGCGGTGTGCTGGTAATCGGTCTGGCCGTTGCGGGCGTCACCCTGTTTGTCACGAACAACCCCGCATCGCCTGATGATGCATCCTCCCCACCAGGCCCTATTCCTTCGACGACGCCCCTCTCCTCGAGAGCGAAGGTTCTTTCGAAGATCTACGTCGGCGATGCGCCCAGCGATGTGACGGTCTCCCGAGACGGACGCCGTGCCCACACCACCAACTCCGGTGACGGCACCGTATCGGTCATCGACACTGAAACCGGCACCAGGACCGACATCCAGGTGGACGACAATCCCGACGATATCGCGGTCTCCCAAGACGGAAGCCGCGCCTACGCCACCAATGAAGGCTCCAACACTGTGTCGGTGATCGACACCAGCAGCAACACGGTCCTCACCAATATTGCTGTCGGTGGCGCACCCGATAGTGTGGCAGTTTCTCCAGACGGGCGGTGGGTCTACACCACAAACCAGGGTGACGACACCGTGTCAGTCATCGACGTCGGCACCGGCGATCACATTGAAATCAAGGTCGGCAAACGTCCCGACGGCGTGGCGATCTCTCCAGACGGAAACCGCGCCTACGTCGTCAATGCAGAGGAGGACACCGTATCGGTCATCAATACCAGCACCAACACCGTCGACCTCGAGATCACCGTCGGCATGTTGCCCGATAGTGTGGCGGTCTCCCCGGACGGGAGTCGCGCCTACGTCACCAACCAGGACGGCGACACCGTGTCGGTCATCGACACCAGCACCGGCATGGTCCTCACCGCCATCCCGGTCGATGACAACTGTGACGATCTAGCGATCACCCAGGACGGACGTCATGTCTACATCACCAACCAGAGCGATAAAACCGTGTCGGTGATCGATACTGACGCCAACACCGTTATCCACACCATTCTCATCAGTCACACACCCGACGATATAGCGATCTCCCCGGACGGACTCCGGGCCTACGTCACCAATACCGATTCCGACTACGTGTCGGTGCTCGACATCAGCGCAATCTGAATGGGTCGTGACGGAACATGCCAATACTCATTCGCCTCTCACAGAGCCGCTGGTAGTCAGGCGGGCCGACACTCCTCGGGCTTGGAGCTGACAGATGTGTTCGGCAGCTCGCATCGGAGCAGTGCCACCGCGCACGAGGAGCCCGGCTTCGAGGTTGGTATTCACGCCAGCCGAGGTGAGATTAGCGCTCGAAACGAACAACACCGCTCGGTCGGCGACAGCCAACTTGGCGTGCATCTTCACGCCGGACTCGGTGCGGTACGTGATCGGCCAATGCCACAGCTGGACACCAGGAATCGACCCAAAGGCGGCAGCGGGTTCGGTGCCGGAAAGCGCGCCGCCTGCGCCCCGCAGCGTCAATCGGTACAGTTCGGTCCTCGGGTGCCCAGGGAGCAGAACGGACGCTGATGGACGACATGCAACGCGACAGCGCCTCCCCCATCGAGGCCGCGCTGCGGACTCGCCTCGAACAACTCGTACCCGGTGCCCGAGCAAGCGGAGTTGTAGGGAGCACTCCGGTCGACGTGGTGTCAGTGAAGTGGTTCGGAGCGAACTTTATCGAGATCACCTATCGACACGACCACGGACAGACCGGGCAGGCCGTCCTGGGACGAGACCACGAACAATGCATCCGTCTGGAGCAACACGGCCGTACGCACGCCTTCGACGGTGATGCGGAGTCGTGGCGGTTGGCGGCCGAGGCGCTGCGGATCCGATACGCGGCACTGTTCGACTCGATGCTCGCCGTCGCGTCCAGCGACCTGGACCCTTTACCGCACCAGATCAAGGCGGTTTACGGGGAGTTGCTGCCGCGGACGCCCCTGCGCTTCTTGCCCGCCGATGACCCCGGCGCAGGCAAGACGATCATGGCGGGCCTGTACGTCAAGGAACTCATGCTGCGGGGCGACCTCGCGCGCTGCTTGATCGTGGCGCCGGGCAGCCTCGTCGATCAGTGGCAGGAGGAGCTGTATGACAAGTTCGGCCTCCACTTCGAGCTGCTGACCCGATCGATGATCGACATCGCGCTTGAGGCCAACGTGTTCGATCGGCACCCACTGCTCATCGCCAGAATGGATCAGCTCTCCCGATCCGAGGACCTGCTGGAGCGGCTGGAGCACTCGGACTGGGACCTGGTCGTCGTGGACGAGGCGCACCGGATGAGCGCCCACTACTTCGGAGCCGAGCTCAAGACCATCAAGCGTTACGAGCTCGGCAAGCTGCTCGGGCGAGTCACCCGGCATCTCCTGCTCATGACGGCGACGCCGCACGCGGGCAAGCAGGAGGACTTTCAGCTCTTCCTCGCCCTGCTGGACGGTGACCGCTTCGAAGGCCGGTACCGCGACGGGGTGCATGCAGTGGAACCCGAGGACCTCATGCGTCGCATGGTGAAGGAGGAGCTGCTCACGATGGACGGGCGGCCGCTGTTTCCGGAGCGCCGCGCCTACACCGTGCCATATCGGCTGTCAGACGCCGAGGAGGAACTCTACGAGACCGTCACGCAGTACGTCCGTGAGGAGATGAACCGGGCGGAACGGCTGGATCGGGCACGCGGCAATACCGTCGGGTTTGCGCTGACCGTGCTGCAGCGTCGCCTGGCGTCGAGCCCCGAGGCTATTCTGCGCAGCCTGGAGCGACGGCGGAAACGGCTGGAGAAGCGGCGCCGTGAGCTGTGTTTCGAATTTCCTGGTCACGAAAACCTGGGCAGTTGCGGCAGTTGTGCGGGAAGCGCGGTGGGGTGGGCGTCCTCGACCGAACGCAGTTCGCTGATCGTGGGATGGCCGGCCGCCAGCACCGCGGCGTCGGTGCCCGGTTCGGCATTGTCGGGCAGCGGCGCGGCGATCCGGCGCAGCTGGTTACCGGCGACCTGCTCGATGCGGGTCTGGACGGTGCCGATCCGGGACAGGGGTGCGCACCGCAGTTCCCCGAGCCGCTCGACCGGCCGGTCGGGCACGTTGACGTTGAGGGTGGCGCCTGCGGGCAGCTCGGTGACCAGCGGGAGCAGCACGCGCAGCACGGCCCGGGCGCTGTCCCATTGTCGCGGACAGGCCGGCTCCAAACCCACGGCCAGCGACACCGCCATCGCCCGAGCGCCGTGCAGGGCGCCGGTGAGGGCAGCCCCGACAGTTCCGAAGTACAGCACTGCGCGCCCGACGTTGGCACCGTCGTTCACGCCGGAGAGCACGACGTCGGGGGGCGCTCCGAAGGCACCCTGGGCCGCGGCGAGCACGATGAAGGCGGGGTGCGCGGCGACGGCGAACGCCGGCACACCCGGCAGGCCGGGCAGTTCGCGGGCCTCGATGAGCACTCCCCCCGCCGTCATCGGTGGCCGTCAGCCCGGCCGAGGTGCCGCTGGACTCCCGGATGGGCGCCGCAACCACGACCTCCAGACCGCTCTCCTGCACGGCGCAGGCCAGCACAGTCAGGCCTGTGGCGTCGATGCCGTCGTCGTTGGTCACCACTGCCCGCAGCGGCGGGGTACTCATGCGAGCTCCTCGCAACGGCGCAGCTCGACTCGGTTCGTCGTCACGCACGGCAGTTCGGTACCCGTTTCCGCGGATGGGTATACACCCGGGCCGGTATGTATCCCGTGGGGAAAGGTCAGTCACCGATCTGCCACTGGTGGTGGCTGTCGGGTGTGTCCAGCCAGATCGTGTGACGGTGTGGGGTAAGGGTGAGGCCGAAGCGATTCCATCCCGGTTCACCTTGTTGACGCCAGAACTCCAGGCCGGCTTCGATGCTGGTCCACAAACGGCGGGGACCGCCTTCCCATACCTGCCGGGTCCCCTCCTCATCCACTGTCGACAGTTCGCACCACGAACCGTCTTCAGTGGAGAAGAACACGGCCCCGGGACCGCGAGTCACCGGGTCCAGCACATACCCGAATCCCATGCGCCCGCCCTGCCACAGGTGCAGAAGGAACCACAGCGGGGGGTTCTCCCACAGACGTTCCCGGACCAGCACGGTCGTTCGCTGCTGGGCATCGGCGCGGTTGCGTGCGATGCCCAGCTGCGGATCGACATGAAAAGCCGGAGTGCGCATGTGCATGAACGTGGCATAGTCGGAATCGAAACGGCCTTCCAGCCGGTCGTACTCGCGGCGCAGCAGCACCAAAGTGCCGACCGAGGCGTGAACATTGAGGTCAACCAGGATGCGCCCGCCTTCGTTGATCTGCTCAGCCCAGGACCACGGCACCCGGGAC
>JBOHHD010000759.1:0-4736 GCA_050700515.1 Pseudonocardiaceae bacterium | reverse complement strand
CCGCCGGGATCGCTCGGAGGGTCTGTTCCAGGTCCGCGAGGACCTCCTGCAGATCGCTCTGGAGCTCGGGGTCCAGCAGCTGTCCCTCCGGGCCGAATGCCTCATGCACCCGGGGGACCCGGAGTTCGCGGTCCAGCACCTGCGCGCCGGCCGTGGTGAGCACCTTGCGCAACTCGGCCTGAGCCCGCGCGGCACCGTAGGCGCTCGGGCTGGCCCCCACCACCGCCACCGGCTTGGCGCGCAGGACGCTGGCGCCGTAGGGCCGCGATGCCCAGTCAACCGCGTTCTTGAGCTGACCGGGGACGGAGCTGTTGTACTCAGGCGTGGCGATCAGCAGCGCGTCGGCCTGGGAGATCGCCAGACGCAGAGCACGTACCGCCTGCGGTGCTACGTGCTCGTCGTCCTCGTTGAACGGCGGTACCAGCCCGAGGTCGTGCCACAGCTCCAGGCGCATCCTTGAGCCCACCAGTCCGGCGGCCGCGTACAGCAGCTTGGTGTTGGTCGAGGCGGCCCGCAGGCTGCCCGAGATACCGAGCACGCGGATCGTATCTGGTTCGCTGTTCATGGTCTCTCTTTTCGCAGTGTTTGCGCAGTGGTTCGTGCTCAGCGGCCCAGCGCGGCGGTCAGACGATCGCGACGTGCCCAGGTGATGATCGCTGTGATCACCAGCAGGACCACCGCGGGCACCGGGTTCTCGCCTATCGCGAGGTTGGTGATCACCGCACCGACCATCACGCCGGCGAGCAGCAGGGCGCCCAGCGCGATGAACCGCGGGATCAGCAGCGCCACGGCGCCGATGACCTCCAGTGCACCGGTGAGGTACATGAACCACTGCCCGAAGCCGATCGTGTCGAACAGTTCGACCATCGGCGGGGCCGCGATCAGCTTCGTGCCACCGGCGAACAGAAACAGCGCAGCGACGAGGACCTGGACAACCCACAGGATTACCTGCTGGGTCGTTGCCTTTCGGCTTTGGGGGGTGCTGGCGAGTGATGCGGACATGAGCGTCTCCTTAAATGTCTTATCCCTGCGGATGCCTCGACTCTGCCGCTACGCACTTACCGTCGGCTTCTGGTCGGCTTACGCTGTGGTGCGGACCGCGCGCTATCGTCGATTCATGCAGTTCGGGGTGCTCGGCCCGCTCTCGGTGTGGACCGACGACGGCGCACCCGTCCCGATCCCGGGTACCAAGGTCAGAGCGCTGCTGGCCGTCCTGCTGATCCACGTCGGCGAGCCGGTGTCCGCCGACCGGCTCATCGACCAGCTGTGGGGCGCGCCACTGCCGACCAACCCGGCGGGTTCGCTACAGGTCAAGGTCTCGCAGCTGCGCCGGGCGCTGGAGCAGGCCGAGTCGGGAGCCAAGGCGCTGGTGAGCTCTCGCCCGTCCGGCTATGTCCTGCAGCTCGATGCCGAGGCAGTGGACGTCGGGCGTTTCGAGGCGCTGATCGCCCGGGCACGCGCCACCGACGAGCCCGGGGAAAGTGTGGGCCTGCTGGCCGAGGCGCTGGCGATCTGGCGCGGGCCCGCGCTCGCCGACTTCGCCGACGACGAGTTCGCCCGTCCGGCGATCGCCCGGCTGGAGGAGCAACGGCTGACCGCGCTGGAAGAACACATTGAGGCGCGGCTCGCCCTGGGTGAGCACGGCGCGTTGGTCGGCGAGCTGGACAGCCTCGTCGCCGCGCATCCGCTGCGCGAGCGACTGCGTGCGGCGCAGATGCGCGCGCTTTACCGGGCAGGCCGCCAGGCCGAGGCTCTGGAGAGCTATCAGCAGCTGCGGACCCAATTGGGTGAGGAGCTCGGCCTGGACCCCGGCCCAGAGCTCGCCGGTCTGCTCCGCGCGATCCTCACTCATGATCCAGCGCTGGCCGGGCCCGCGCCCCCGGTGCGCCGGCGTACCAACCTTCCCGCGCCACTGAGCGACCTGGTGGGCCGCAGCGCCGCGGTCGCCGAGGTGCGCAAGCTGCTCGGCGCCGGCCGGTTGGTGACCTTGACCGGTCCCGGCGGGGTCGGCAAGACCCGGCTCGCGATCCAGACCGCCACCCAGTTGGTCGAGGAATTGCCCGACGGGGCCTGGCTGGTGGAGCTCGCCGGCCGCGACGACCCACGGTGCGGAAACTCGGGGCAAGTCCCTGGCGCCGGCCAGGACACGGTATCCCGCCTGGCGGAGTACGTCGCGGCGATTCTCGGTGTCCGCGACGATGCCGCGCTGACCGCGCCCCCGGCTGGGGAGCGCAGCACGCTGACCGAGCGTCTGCCCGCCGCGCTGCACGGCAAGCAGTTGTTGCTCGTGCTGGACAACTGCGAGCACGCCATCGAGGGGGTCGCCAAGCTGGCTGACCTGTTGCTGCGTTCCGCCCCTGGGCTGCGGATCCTGGCGACGAGCCGCGAGCCCCTGGGATTGTCGGGTGAGCTGCTGTGGCCGGTTCCCGGACTGGAACTGCCGGACGTGGACGTCTCGGCGGGTGTCGAGGCCGTGGCCCGGTGCAGCGCCGTGCGGTTGTTCGTGCAGCGGGTGGTCGCGGCGACACCGGGTTTCGAGCTCACCGAGGAGAATGTCGCTGCCGTCGTGGCCATCTGCCGTCGGCTCGACGGGTTGCCGCTGGCCTTGGAGCTCGCCGCGGCACGGGTGCGGGTGCTTCCGGTGCGCGAGCTGGCGGCCCGGCTCGGCGATCGGTTCCGGCTACTGGCCGGGGGTACCCGGGACGCGCCGGCTCGGCAGCAGACGCTGCGCGCCGTGGTCGACTGGAGCTGGGACCTGCTCGCGGCGCGGGAGCGGGTGGTGTTGCGCAGGCTCGGGGTCTTCGCCGACGGGTTCACCCTCGCCGCCGCTGAAGCGGTCTGCGCAGGTGACGGGGTGGACGGCGCCGACGTACTGGACCTGCTCGGTCGCCTGGTGGACCGTTCGCTGGTGATCGCCGAGGACAGCGGCGCCCGCTATCGACTGCTCGAAACCATCACGGTCTACGCGCTCGGGCGTCTGGACGAGGCAGACGAGACCCGGCAGACCCGCCGGCGGCACGCCTGCTGGTATGCGGACCTGAGCGAGCAGGCCGACCGGCAGCTGCGGGGCCATGGCCAGCGACAGTGGCTGGAACGGCTCGATGCCGAGTCCGCCAACTGCCGGGCCGCGTTGGCCTGGGCGGTCGAGGAACCCGACGCGGCGCTGGCGCTGCGTCTGGCGGGTGCACTGGCCTGGTACTGGTTCCTGCGGGGCCGCCACAGTGAGGGCCGCAGATTGCTGGCGATGGCGCTGTCAGCTGAGGGTCCGGGGTCGGCTACGGCTCGGGCCAGGGCGCTGGCCGGGTTGTCCGGTCTCGGCTACCAGGCGGGGACCGATACCGACTCGATGCAGCACGGCCAGGCGGCGCTCGAGCTCTATCCCCGGCTGGACGATCCGGCAGGTTTGGCGCGCGCGCAGTGGGCGGTCGGCTTCGTGCTGGTGGGTGGCGGTCAGCTGGCGTCGGGCACCGCGCTGGTCGAGGACGTGCTCACGGCTTTCCGCCGGGTCGGTGACCGGTGGGGGGTGGCCGCGGCATTGAGCATTCGCGGCTGGGATGCCTTGCGTCGTGGGGCGCTGCCCGCCGCCCGCCGGGACGGTGAGGAGAGCCGGTCGCTGTTCGGTGAGGTCGGCGACCGCTGGGGTCAGGTGCGCAGCGCGGATCTGCTCGGGGTGCTCGCCGAAATCGAGGGCGACTACGACCGGGCCACGGCGTTGCATACCGATGGGCTGCGGCTGGCCGAGGAACTCGGGCTGTGGCCGGTGGCCGCCCAGCTGCTGGGCCGCCTCGGCCGTCTCGCTCTGCTGGCCGGTGACTGCTCGACTGCGCTCGCGTTGCACGAGCGCGCCCTGCGGTTGGCCCGTGAACAGGCCTTCGGTCCCGGCGTCACCTTCGCCCGGGTGGGGCTGGGGCTGATCGCCCGGCGACAGGGCCGCCTCGATGACGCCGAGACGTACCTGCACACCGTCCTCGAGGCACACCGAGTCGCGGGTTTCCGCCCCGGGATGGCATTCGTCCTCGCCGAGCTCGGCTTCGTCGCCGAGCTGCGCGGCGACGCCGAGGCGGCCCGTACCTGGCACCTCGAGGGCCTGGCCGTCGCGCGGGTCACCGGTGATCCCCGTGCCGTGGCGCTCGCCCTCGAAGGCCTCGCCGGTGCCGACGCGCTGGCCGGCGACCACGCTAGGGCTGCGGTGCTGCTGGGCGCCGCCGCCGCCGCACGACACTCCGTCGACCGGCCACTGCCATCCGCCGAACGTACCGACGTCGACCGGATCAGCGCCACCGCCCGCGCGTCGCTCGGCGAGCATGCCTTCGGCGCTGCCTTCCGCCGCGGTGAGGTCACCGGCCTCGACGCCGTACTGGACACCCTCGACGTCCCCGCGCTCGAAGTACTCGACGTCGGTGCAGCCGAGCACGTCCGGCGAACCTAAATGGGATAGAGCTCGGCGTGGTAGAAGCTCAACGCTTCCAACTGGATCGGTTCGAGGCGTACCAGCGCCAGATCAGCGGTGGGACGCAGTATCCCGTACAGATTCCGCACCTGGTGGGGCTGCGAAATGGGGAAATTCGCGTAAAACCCCGCTGAGCTGCTCACCTTGAATGCGGAGCTGGCGTTGCGCCACCAGCCGCTGACCGCGATGTCGAAGAAGTAGGCTCGATTGGCCGTCAGGCCGCGAAACCACAACTCGACAATTCCACCGTAACTTGCGACATCCAGCCAGCTGATCCAGTCCGCCC